>CADCUB010000001.1 GCA_902805775.1 uncultured Frankineae bacterium
GACCGAGGTCGAGCAGGCCGGTGAGCAGGTCGGGGGAGGTGTCCGCGAGCCGGTTGAGCAGCCAGGCGGCCACCGACGGCCGACGCAGCGCCGCGAGCTCGGCCGCGCCCTCCTTGTCGCCCTCGCCCTTGCGGCGCTTGGCCTCGGCGTCGCGCGCGGCCGTGAACTGCTCCGGCGGCAGGCGGTAGAGGTCCTCGGCGTCCACGGGTGCATCGTGCCGTGCGCTCGGTGGGCGCCTCGCGCAGTGGGTAGGGCGCTCCCAGACCATCCCCTGACCTCGGAGGCTCCCTGTGCCCGACGCCGCGTCCCCGTCCGTCCCCGCCAGCGCCGTGCCGCCCGGTTCCGTCGGCCGCGCCGGCCAGTGGACCGTGGCCCACACCCGTGACGGGCAGGTCAAGGCCGTCTCGTCGCGCTGCCGCCACCAGCTGGCCGACCTGTCGAAGGGCTCCCTGGACAAGGACGGCTGCCTGGTCTGCCCCTGGCACGGCGCGAGGTACGACCTCGACAGCGGGGCCATGGTCGAGGGCCCGAAGGGCATCCTGTGGTACCGCGGCCGCACTCCCGGCTACACGCAGCTGGTCAAGGCGTACGGCCTGTTCCTCAAGCTGCGCCGCCGCACGGTGGTGCAGGAGGGCGAGCGCTACGTGGTGCGCGACTGACGCGCCCAGGTCACAGCCCGCTCACAGCCGCGCGCGCGAAGGGGTGGCTGTCGTACCCGGCGGTTAGGGTTCGTCTCGACGCGGTGCAGCACGGGCGGACAGGAGCGCGAGATGGCCACGAAGGACACCGGCGGGCAGGACCGGGCGAACCGCCGTGAGCAGGAGGTCGAGGAGACCGAGGCGGTCGACACCAGCGACGTCCAGGAGCGCGTCGGCAAGCTGACCGACGACGTCGACGCGCTGCTCGACGAGATCGACGACGTCCTGGAGACGAATGCAGAAGATTTCGTGAAGGGTTTTGTGCAGAAGGGGGGTCAGTGAGCGCCGAGCACGTCCTGAGGCGACCCCTGACGGCCACCGGTCACCGCTCGTCGCCCCGGGGCGCCGCTCTGTAGGGTGACCGGCAGGACGCAGCCCTCGCCCGGTCGAGGATCCTCCGCCGCCGGCACGCCGGTGCGCGCGCCGGCGCTGCACCGCCTCCGACCCACGACTGGAGATCCCGATGGCCGTCCCTCCCGCGCCGGACCCCGGTCTGCACGGGCGTCTGCCGTCCTCGTTCACCGCCCCGGGGTCGGCGTCGTTCACCGACTTCCTCGGCCACGTGGCGCCCGAGCTGCTGCCGGCCCGCCGTGAGCTGCCGCCGGGCGTCGTCGAAGCCCCGCACGGCACGACGATCGTCGCCGTCGTCCACACCGGCGGTGTGCTGATGGCCGGCGACCGCCGCGCGACCATGGGCAACGTCATCGCGCAGCGCGACATCGAGAAGGTCTTCCCGGCCGACGAGTACAGCGTCGTCGGCATCGCCGGGACGGCCGGGCTGGCCGTCGAGATGGTCCGGCTGTTCCAGGTGGAGCTCGAGCACTACGAGAAGATGGAGGGCCACGTGCTCTCCCTCGACGGCAAGGCCAACCGGCTCTCCACCATGATCCGCGGCAACCTCGGCATGGCGATGCAGGGCCTGGCCGTCGTCCCGCTGTTCGCCGGGTACGACCTCGACAGCAGCGCGGGACGCATCTTCTCCTACGACGTCACCGGCGGACGCTACGAGGAGCACTCGTTCCACTCGGTGGGCTCGGGCAGCACCTTCGCCCGCAGCGCGCTCAAGAAGCGCTACCGCGACGACGTCGACGAGGCCGGTGCCGTCCGGCTCGCGGTCGACGCGCTGTACGACGCCGCCGACGACGACTCGGCCACCGGCGGCCCGGACCTCACCCGGCGCATCTGGCCGGTCGTGATGAGCGTCACCGACGAGGGTGCCCGCCGGCTGCCCGAGCAGGAGGTCGGCGCCGTGGTCGAGGCGGTCGTCGCCGAGCGCATGACCAACCCAGGCGGCTGAGCGTGCGTCCCCACACCAGCCCGCGATCCCGGAGAGCCTCCCGATGAGCACGCCGTTCTACGTGTCGCCCGAGCAGCTCATGAAGGACAAGAGCGACTACGCGCGCAAGGGCATCGCGCGCGGCCGCTCCGTCCTGACCCTGGCCTACGCCGACGGCATCCTGTTCGTCGGGGAGAACCCCAGCAACGCGCTGCACAAGATCAGCGAGATCTACGACCGGATCGCCTTCGCCGCGGTCGGCAAGTACAACGAGTTCGAGAACCTGCGGCTGGCCGGCGTCCGCTACGCCGACCTGCGCGGCTACCAGTACGACCGCCGCGACGTCACGAGCCGCGGTCTGGCCAACGCCTACGCCCAGACCCTCGGCACGATCTTCACCGAGTCCGGCAAGCCGTACGAGGTCGAGATCGTCGTCGCCGAGGTGGGGGAGCGCACCGGCGACGACCAGCTGTACCGGCTGACCTACGACGGCTCGGTGGCGGAGGAGCACGGGCACGTGGTCATGGGCGGCAACAGCGAGCCGCTCGCGGGCTACGTCCGCGAGCGTCACGACCCGTCGGCCTCCCTGGAGCAGGTCCTGCAGCTCGGCGTCGAGGCGCTGTCGCACACCGGTCCCGACGGCGCCGCGCGCACCATCCGCGCCGACGACCTCGAGGCGGCCGTGCTCGACCGCACCCGACCGCGACGGGCGTTCTCCCGCCTCGTCGGCCCCCGACTCGAGCGCCTGCTCGGCCAGGAGACCTCCGCATGAGCGCGCGCACCTCCGCCCTGATGCGCCCCCTCGTCGCCATCGGGCTGGCCGGCGTCCTCGTGGCCTGCGGCGGCGGCGACTCCGACACCGTCGCGGGTGACGACGCGAGCTCGACCGGCACGCCGACCTGCCCCATCACCGCCGAGGAGGTCCCGGCCCCTGCGGGCGCCACCACCGACCTGGCCGCGAAGCCGGTCGTCACCCCCGGGAAGGGCCCGGCGCCGACGGACCTGCAGTACTCCGACATCGTGGTGGGCGAGGGCGACGAGGCCGAGACCGGCGACCAGGTGCTGGTCAAGTACCTCGGCGCGTTCTACGACACCGGCAAGGAGTTCGACTCCTCCTGGAAGACCTCGCCCGAGACGACGTTCCCGGTCGGCGTCTGCCGCCAGGGCACCGTCCCCGGCTTCGCGGCGGCCCCGATCGGCATGAAGGTGGGCGGACGGCGCCAGGTCGTGCTGCCGCCGCACTTCGGCTACGGCGCCGAGGGTCAGCCTCCGACCATCCCGGCCAACAGCACACTCGTCTTCGTGATCGACCTGGTGGAGGTCACCCCTTCCGGGGAATGACGTCGGCATGCCGAAGACGTCCCCGTCGGGTGAGCCTGTGCCGGAGGAGCTGCCGTCGACGCTGGAGCGCTCGCCCGACAAGGCGCAGCGGACCTTCGCCAAGACCTACGACTCCGCGGCGGAGACCTACGGCGACGGCGAGCGCGCGGCCCGTACGGCCTTCGCCGCCGTCAAGCACTCGTTCGAGAAGGTCGGCGACCACTGGGAGCCCAAGCAGGAGAAGGGCCCCAGCGACGCGCAGGCCGAGCGGGACACGTCCTCGGGCTCCGCGCAGGGGCGTCGGGACACCGCCGGCGGCGTCGACGCGCGGGCGAGCAAGAAGCACCTGTACGAGCTGGCGCAGCGCCTCGACGTGCCGGGCCGCTCCTCGATGAGCAAGGACGAGCTCGTGCAGGCCATCGACAAGGCCAACCGCCGCGAGACGGCCCGCGCCCGGAAGCGGTGACGGGCTAGCGACGGTCCAGCACTGCCCGCAGGACCTCGGCCTCGTCGCTGATGACGCCGTTGACGCCGAGCCCGACGACCCGGTCCAGCTCGGCGAGGTCGTTCACACCCCAGGTCATCACCACGGCCACGGCCGTGCGCAGGACGCCGACGACCGCCGGTGTCAGCAGCGACCGGTGCACGCTCACCCCGTAGGGCCGCCGGGCGCCCGCGACCCGGCGACGCAGGCGCAGCAGCTCGGCCCGCGACCGGGCGGTGAGCACCGGGCGCACCTCCGGCAGCGCGGAGAACGCGTCCACCCCGGGCCACCACCGCGAGCAGACCAGGACCGGCACGGCCGGCTGCGCCGCGCGCACGAGGTCCGCGACCCTCGCCCCCACCCGTCCCGGACCCTTGAGGTCGAGCATCACCGGCGTCCGGCCGTCCAGGGCCGCCAGGACTGCGGCGAGCTCCAGCCGGGCGGCGCCGGTCGAGGTGAGCTCCAGGCCGGCGGGCCCGGAGTCCCACAGCACCGGCAGGGGACGCAGGTGCTTGCTGTGGCGGACCTCGAGGCGGCGCGCGCGCACGTGCACGTCGGCCTCGAGCACGTCGACGCCGAGGTCGACGGCGGTGCGCAGCGCGGCGAGGTCGTTGCCGGCCCGGTGGGCGATGGCGAGCAGCGTCACGGAGCCCGGCGCGGGCAGCCGAGGGGCTGCCGGCGTCCGGCCTGCGGCGCGTCCTCCTGCGGGCGGCGCTGACCGGGCAGCGAGGGGGTCGGCCCACCGTCGAGCGAGCCGGCAGCGGGCGCGGGAGGCTGACGGCGGAGCTGCGGGGGCACCCCCGCGGCGGGGGACGCCGCAGACGGCGACGCCGGCCGCGCGCCGTCGCGACGGCGCTCGAGCCGCAGGGCGACGGCCCACCCGGCCAGGCCGAACGCCACACCCACGACGACGTCGAGCACGTAGTGGTTCGCGGTGATCACGGTCGCCGCAGCCATGAGCACCGGCATCGTGCGACCGACGGTCCGCAGCGCCAGCGACCCCGCGGCGGCGACGAGCGCCATGCCGACGAGCAGGTCCCAGCCGACGTGCAGGCTGGGCATGGCGGCGTACTGGTTGACGAACGCCGGTGGCTGCAGGACGCGGTAGGACCGGGACTGCTCGGTGATGGTGTCGACGAACCCGAGGCCGGCCAGCCGTGGAGGAGCGACGGGGTAGGTCGTGTAGACGCACAGGCCCATCAGCCCGGAGGCGATCATCGCGTTGCGCAGCCGGAGGAAGACCGTCCGGTCGTGCAGCGCCAGCCAGAGCAGCGTCAGGACGATGACCGGCCAGTGGCCCCAGATGTAGACCCAGTTGGCGACCGTGGTGACGGTGTCGAGGTCCAGCAGCAGCGCCTGCACGTCGGCCTCGACGTCGAGGCCGAGCATCTCTTCGACCGCCAGCACGTCGGCGGCGTGCTCCCGGGCGACCTGCGCGTCGCCGGCGGTCAGCCCGCGTACGCCGAAGTAGGTGCCGACGCCGCCCGCGACGACGAGCACGTCCGCGGTGATCGTCCGCGCGGGGATGCGCCAGCGCGTCCCGCCCCGGTCCTGCGTGCTCGTACCACCGTCCATGCCGCCCCCCGGCCCGTCATGTCCCGGCCAGTCTGACCGAGGCGGACGGCCGAGAGAAGCGCTTTGCCGCAGCCGCGCCCCGAGGCAGCGGTCAGGCGGGCGTGGCGACCCGCGCCGAGGTCCCGCCGGCGTGCCAGCGGTCGGCCACCAGCCGCGCGAGCAGCAGGCTCACGCCTCCGAGCAGCAGGGCGGGCAACCAGGCCAGGGTCGCCTTGAGAGCGACGGCGCCGAGGGCCGCCTGCCAGGGCAGTCCGAGGCCGGCGAGCGCCACGACGAGCGCCCCGTCGCGGGGGCTGGCCCCGTGCGGACCCGGGACGGCGCCCGCGATCTGGCTCGCTCCGAAGGCCCCCAGCAGCGCCAGCGGGCCCAGCGTGTGGCCCGTCGCCATGACGGTGCCGAGCAGCAGGAGGCAGATCGAGAGCTGGTAGCCCACCGACAGCAGGACTCCCAGCACCAGCGCACGCCCGCGCGGCAGCCTGCGGTGGGGCACCCAGTCGGGCCGGCGGCGGCCGACGAGCACGGCCGCGGCCACGGCCAGCGCGGCGAGCCCCAGTGCGGTGAGCAGCATCCGCACCGGCAGTGCCGTGGCGGAGACGGCGACGAACGCAGCCAGGCCGAGAGCCCCGACGAGCCGGTCGAGACCGGCCTCCGCGACGGCGTCCGGTGTCGACATGCCCGTGCGCGTCAGCCGCCGGACCCGCCAGGCGTCCGCTCCGACGTGCCCGGGGGTCAGCAGCCCGCACAGCTCGGACTCGGCGTACGCGCGCACGTGCCACGCGCGTGAGCGACCGCTGGCCGACAGGGCGTGCCAGCGCAGGGGGCACAGGACGTACTTCCCGACCACCCAGGGCAGCAGGCCGAGCAGGGCCGGCCACCAGGACAGCCGCGGGAGCGAGGGCAGCGTCAGCAGCGGTACGGCGAGAGCCACGGCGACCAGGGCTGTCCGGAGCACCGCGGTCCGGTGCCGGCCGAGCGCGGCCGTCGAGGGCGCTCCGGACCAGGGCATGACCGACTCCAGGCAGGGGGCAGCGGCGTGTACGGGGTGTTTGCGGGTCGTACCCGCGCGTCGCGCGTCGGGGAGTGGTGTTCCCCGTCACGCGCGCGACGAACGGCTCCGTACGGGGGACGTGCCGGGGGAGCCCGCGTCCGGCGCCGGTGCTCCGTCCCGACATAGGCTCGCCCCGTGGAGCGCCGGATCATGGGCATCGAGAACGAGTACGGCGTGACGTGCACGTTCCGGGGCCAGCGCCGCCTGTCGCCCGACGAGGTGGCCCGCTACCTGTTCCGCCGCGTGGTGTCGTGGGGCCGCAGCTCCAACGTGTTCCTGCGCAACGGCGCCCGGCTCTACCTCGACGTCGGCTCCCACCCGGAGTACGCCACTCCGGAGTGCGACAGCGCCGTCGACCTGGTGACGCACGACAAGGCCGGCGAGCGGATCCTCGAAGGACTGCTCATGGACGCCGAGCGGCGCCTGCGCGAGGAGGGCATCGCCGGCGACATCTACCTGTTCAAGAACAACACCGACAGCGCCGGGAACTCCTACGGCTGCCACGAGAACTACCTCGTCGGGCGGCAGGGCGAGTTCTCCCGGCTGGCCGACGTCCTCATCCCGTTCCTCGTGAGCCGGCAGATCGTCGTCGGAGCGGGCAAGGTGCTGCAGACCCCGCGGGGGGCGGTCTTCTGCGTCAGCCAGCGCGCCGAGCACATCTGGGAGGGCGTCTCCAGCGCCACGACGCGCAGCCGTCCGATCATCAACACCCGCGACGAGCCGCACGCCGACGCCGAGCGGTTCCGCCGGCTGCACGTCATCGTCGGCGACAGCAACATGAGCGAGACGACGACGCTGCTCAAGGTCGGCGCCACCGACCTGGTCCTGCGCATGGTCGAGGCCGGCGTGGTCATGCGCGACCTGACGCTCGAGAACCCGATCCGGGCCATCCGCGAGATCAGCCACGACGTCACGGGCCGGCGCCGGGTGAAGCTGGCCAACGGTCGTGAGGCCAGCGCCCTGGAGATCCAGCGCGAGTACCACAGCCGGGCCACCGACTTCATCGACCGCCGGGGCGGGGACGCCACCGTGCGCCGGGTGCTCGACCTGTGGGGGCGCACGCTGCAGGCGGTCGACACCGGCGACCTGTCGCTCGTCGACCGCGAGATCGACTGGGTGACCAAGTACCAGCTGATCGAGCGCTACCGCGCCAAGCACGACCTGCCCCTGTCGAGCCCGCGCATCGCCCAGCTCGACCTCGCCTACCACGACGTCAACCGCCACCGCGGGCTCTACTACCTGCTCGAGGGCAAGGGCGCCGTCGCCCGCGCGACGACCGACCTGGCGGTGTTCGAGGCCAAGTCGCTGCCGCCCCAGACCACCCGGGCGCGGCTGCGCGGGGAGTTCATCAAGTGCGCGCAGGAGAAGCGGCGCGACTTCACGGTCGACTGGGTGCACCTCAAGCTCAACGACCAGGCCCAGCGGACGGTCCTGTGCAAGGACCCGTTCCGCGCCGTCGACGACCGCGTCGACAAGCTCATCGCCAGCATGTGAGGCGGGTGCCGTCCGCGAGGGTGGCGCGCCGGGCGTCCCCTGCGCTCGGGTGGCTAGGGTGACCCGCATGACGAGCCCTGCGACCAAGCCCTCCGTCGACGTCCCCGACGGCCCGCCGCCGAGCGAGCTGGTCGTCGAGGACCTGTCCGTCGGCGACGGCCCGGAGGCCGTGGCCGGAACGACGTGCACGATGCAGTACGTCGGCGTGTCCTGGTCGACCGGCCAGCAGTTCGACGCCTCGTGGGACCGTGGCTCGCCGTTCTCGTTCCCGCTGGGCAAGGGTGACGTCATCGCCGGCTGGGACCAGGGCGTCGCCGGCATGAAGGTCGGCGGGCGCCGCAGGCTGACGATCCCGCCGGCGCTCGGCTACGGCTCCCGCGGCGCCGGCGGCGTGATCGCGCCCAACGAGACGCTGGTCTTCGTCGTCGACCTGCTGGGCGTCCGCTAGCCCAGCGCGGCGGCCACCGCCGCCTCCACGTGCAGGCGGGCGCTCGGCAGCAGCGGCACCGCGCAGTCCTCGGGCTGCAGCAGCAGCTCGAGCTCGGTGCAGCCGAGCACGACCGCCTGCGCGCCGTCGTCCACCAGCCTGCCCAGCACTGCGCGCAGCACCGTGCGCGTCCCGGGGGAGAGCACGCCGCGGCACAGCTCGTCGAAGACCGCCCGGTCGAGCACGTCGCGGTCCGCGACGCCGGGGACCAGCACCTCCAGCCCGGAGCGCGCGAGCCGCTCGGCGTAGAACGGCTCGCTCATCGTCGCCCCGACGCCGGTCAGCCCCACCCGCTGCGCTCCCGCCTCGCGGGCAGCCCGTGCGACGACGTCGGCGATGTGCAGGAACGGCACCCCGAGACCCGCCTCCAGGGCAGGGGCGACCTTGTGCATGTAGTTGGTGCACAGCAGGACGAGGTCCGCCCCACCGGCCTCGAGGCCCTTCGCCTCGCGCAGGAGGAGGTCGGCGGCCTCGTCCCAGCGGTCCTCGACCTGCAGCCGCCGCACCTCGAGGAAGTCGAGGCTGCGCACCAGCAGGTCGGCGCTGGCCAGGCCGCCGAGCCGCTCGCGGACCAGCTCGTTCGCGGTCCGGTAGTACAGCGCCGTGCTCTCCCAGCTCATCCCGCCGAGCATCCCGATGGTCTTCATGCCGTCGAGCCTGGCCGCGAGCGACGTCCCGACGCAAGGGCCGGCGCGCCCCAGGACCGGCGACACCCCGTCGCCGCCCGGTCACCCGCCCGGCGCCGGGCCGCAGGCTAACGTCGCCGGCGTGTCGGCCAAGAAGACCGAGCGACTGCTCAACCTCGTGATCTGCCTGCTGGCGACGCGCCGCTTCCTGGGCGTCCAGGAGATCCGGCAGGCCGTGCCCGGCTACGAGCAGGGCACGGAGGAGGCGTTCCGCCGGATGTTCGAGCGCGACAAGGAGGAGCTGCGCGAGCTCGGGATCCCGCTGGAGACCGGCACCTCCAGCGCCGTCCACGACGACGAGCCGGGCTACCGGATCGCCCGGCGCGACTACGAGCTGCCCGACATCGTCCTGGAGCCCGACGAGGCCGCCGCCCTGGGCCTTGCGGCGCGGCTGTGGCAGTCGGCGCCCCTGGCCGGCGCCACCGGGCGGGCGCTGCTCAAGCTGCAGGCCGCCGGTGTCGAGCCCGGCGCGGCTCCGGCGGCTCTCGAGCCGCGCGTCGCGGCGAGCGAGCCCTCCTTCGAGGGGTGCCTCGCCGCGGTCCGCGACGGCCGCGCCGTGACCTTCTCCTACCGCACGTCGGGCAGCGCGACGCCCACGGACCGGCACGTCGAGCCGTGGGGAGTGGTGTCCTGGCACGGGCGCTGGTACCTCGTGGGACACGACACCGACCGCGGCGC
This sequence comes from uncultured Frankineae bacterium, assembly GCA_902805775.1. Lineage (GTDB taxonomy): Bacteria > Actinomycetota > Actinomycetes > Mycobacteriales > SCTD01 > SCTD01. The sequence goes on from CADCUB010000001.1 coordinate 9,747, forward strand.
CGCCCGCGTCTTCCGCCTGTCGCGCATGGTCGGCACCGTGACCCCGGTCGGGCCGGCCGGGGCCGTCGTGCCGCCCGACGGGCTGGACCTGCGGGCGATGGTCGCCCGCAAGGCCGTCGACGAGCCGCGCAGCACCGCCCGCGTCGCGCTGCGGCCGGGCGCGGGGTGGGAGCTCAGGCGTGAGGCGACGAGCAGCGCGACCGACCCCGACCGCCCCGACTGGACCGTCGTCGACATCGGCTTCGCCGATCCCGAGCGGTTGGCCGACCGGGTGACCGGCTACGGCGCGGACGCGGTGGTCCTGGCACCACCGCAGGCCAGGGCAGCGGTCGTCCGGCGGCTGCGTGCGCTCGCCCAGCCGCAGCCGGCTCCCGTGACGTCGGGCGCGCGCACGGGAGCGCCGTGACGGCCGCTCCCGGCGGGACCGCCGACCAGCTGCCCCGGCTGCTGGCGCTGGTGCCGTACCTGCTGGCCCGGCCGGGCGTGCGCCTGGCGGAGGTCGCCGCGACCTTCGGCGTGACCGAGGACCGGCTGCGCAAGGACCTGAACCTGCTGTGGGTCTGCGGCCTGCCCGGCCACGGGCCCGGCGACCTCATCGACGTCGAGTTCGAGGGCGACACGATCACCCTCACCGAGCCCGCCGGGGTGACCCGGCCGCTGCGGCTCACGGTCGACGAGGCCCTGGCGCTGGTGGTCGCGCTGCGCGCGCTCGCCGAGACCCCCGGGCTCGTCGAGCGCGACGCCGTCGACCGGGCCCTGGCCAAGGTGGAGCAGGCCGCGGGCGCTGCCGCGGGCCCGGCCCACCGCGTCGAGGTGTCGGTGGAGGGCGAGGACCGGGTGCTGCCCGTCGTGCGCACCGCCCTGGCCGAGCGCCGTCGCCTGCACCTGAGCTACTACGTGCCCGGCCGCGACGAGACGACCGAGCGCGACGTCGACCCGGTACGGCTGCTCCTCGTGCAGGGCCGCAGCTACCTCGAGGCCTGGTGCCGGCGCGCCGAGGGGGTGCGCCTGTTCCGCCTGGACCGGGTCGCCGACCTGCAGGTGCTGGACGCGCCGGCCGAGCCGCCGGTCGACCTCGAGCCGCGCGAGCTGTCCGAGGGTCTGTTCCGCCCCAGCCCCGACGACCTGCTCGTCACCCTGGCGCTGCGCCCGGGAGCGGCCTGGGTCGCCGACTACCACCCCTGCGAGTCGGTCGTGGAACAGGACGACGGAGGGCTCGTCGTCACCCTGCGCGCCCGTGACACGTCCTGGGTGCGCCGGCTGGTCCTGCGGCTGGGGGAGCAGGGGCAGGTGCTGGCCCCGCGAGAGCTGGCAGACGCGGTGCGCGCCGACGCCCGCGCGGCCCTGCGCGCGTACGAGGGCTGAGGTCCGCGCGTCCCCCGATCGGGGTGGTCAAGCGGCGGCCCGTGGCTGCCGATCCCCGGGGTGTCGCAGCAGGTGCGACACGACCGAGAGGCCCTGCCATGACCACGATCAAGGCGACCTGCCCGACGTGCGGGGAGGTCGAGCTGACCCCCGCGGACGTCTCGCTCCGGGTGTGCAGCTACGCGCCCCTGTCCTACTACGCCTTCACCTGCCTCACCTGCCTGGAGGAGGTGCGCAAGCCCGCCGACGAGCAGGTGGTCGCGCTGCTGGTCTCCGGCGGCGTCCCGGCACAGGTGTGGGAGCTGCCCGCCGAGGCGCTCGAGGAGCACACCGGTCCCCGCCTGTCCTACGACGACCTGCTCGACTTCGCCCTGCAGCTGGGCACCACCGACCTGCTGGCCGGGCTCGCCGGCGCCCCCGCCTCGACCTGAGCGCGCGACCGGTCCGGGCACCCGCCCGCTACCGTCGAGGCGTGCTCTGGTCCCTGCTCGCGGTGGTGGTCGTCCTCGCGTCGATCGGTCTGGTCGCGGTGCTCGTCCTGCGACTGTGGCGGCAGGTGAAGGAGTTCACCGCCGTGGTGTCGGCGGCGGGCGACAGGCTGACGTCGGCGACGGACGCCCTCGAGGCGGCGCAGTCCACGGACCCGCGCAGCGCGCCGGCCCCCGCGCACGGCCCGCCGTCGCGCTCCTGACAGCACGCTGCCGACCTGCAGCGCAGGTGCGCCGAAGATGCGCTCCCTGGCAGGTGCAGGCGTAGCCTGAGCGGGTCGTCCCCTGCAGAGGAGCCCGTCGTGAACCTGCCCGGTGGCTGGGAGCTCGTCCTGGTCGTTATCGTGATCATGGTGCTGTTCGGCGCCAAGCGACTGCCCGACGCCTCCCGCTCCCTCGGCCGCTCGCTGCGCATCTTCAAGGCCGAGACCAAGGGCCTGCGCGACGACGACACGCCCGCCTACGACCAGCACGCGCACGACCGGGCGGTCTACGACCGCACCATCGCCGCGCAGCCGCCCGTCCCGCCGGTGCCCGGCACCCCGCCCGCGCCGGGCACCGACCCCCGCCAGCCCTAGGTGTCGCTGCCGGTGCGGCGGCCAGGCGCGAAGGGCGCGTCCAAGAAGGTCGCCGAGCCCGTCCCCGACGGCCGGATGGCGCTCATCGAGCACATCCGCGAGCTGCGCAACCGGCTCGGCATCTCGCTGCTCGCGCTCGCGGTCTGCGTCGTCGCCGCGTTCTTCCTGCGCGACCTGGTGTTCGACCTGATCAAGCGGCCGTACTGCCAGACGGACGTCGCCCGCAGGGCGTCCGAGATCTCCGGACAGCAGTGCAACCTCTACGCGTTCGGGCCGTTCGAGCAGTTCGCCGTCTCGCTGCGGATCTCCTTCATCGCGGGCGTCGTCGTCTCCTCGCCGGTGTGGCTCTACCAGCTCGGCGCCTTCATCACCCCGGGCCTGCACCGCCACGAGAAGCGCTACGCCGCCGGCTTCCTGGGTGCGGCGCTGGTGCTGTTCACGACCGGCACGGTGTTCGCCTACTTCACGATCTCCCGCGGCCTGCAGTTCCTGCTGACCGTCGGCGGCGACGGCATCGTCACGCTGCCCTCGATCCAGAGCTACCTGTCGTTCGTCACCCTCACCCTGCTCGGGTTCGGTGTCGCGTTCCTGTTCCCGGTGATCGTGCTCTTCCTCAACTTCCTGGGGATCTTCCCCTCGAGCCGCATGCGCTCGTGGCGGCGAGGCATGGTCGTCGGCATCGCCGTCGCCTCCGCGGTGCTGACGCCGTCGCAGGACCCGTTCACGTTCATGGCGATGGCCCTGCCGCTGTACGGGCTGTACGAGGGCTGCATCGTCATCGGCCGGCTGCGCGAGCGGGCGCAGCGCCGCAGGCGGGCCGTCGAGCCGGGCGCGCAGGAGCTCGAGCGGCTCGGCGACGACGAGACGTCCTACGTCGACGACAGGCCGAGCGCCCTGTAGAGGGTTCGACCGGCGCTCACGACGTAGCCTCGGACGGTGACGACCGAGGCTTCGCCCGCGGAGCGGTACGCGCAGTTCCGCCGCAACCAGTCCGGTCCGGCGCTCGCGGAGTTCGAGGTCGGCTACCCGTTCGGGCTGGACGCCTTCCAGCGCACGGCGTGCGCCGCCCTCGAGGCCGGACGCGGCGTCCTCGTCGCCGCTCCCACCGGTGCGGGCAAGACCGTCGTCGGCGAGTTCGCCGTGCACCTGGCCCTTCGCGAGGGCCGCAAGTGCTTCTACACGACGCCGATCAAGGCCCTGTCGAACCAGAAGCACCGCGACCTCGTCGAGCGGTACGGCCCCGAGCGGGTCGGCCTGCTCACCGGTGACGTCGCGGTCAACGGCGACGCCGACGTGGTCGTCATGACCACCGAGGTGCTGCGCAACATGCTGTACGCCCGCGGTCGGGCCGCCTCCTCGAGCGGCTCCGACGGCAGCGCCGAACGGCTGCGCGGGCTGGCCCACGTCGTCATGGACGAGGTGCACTACCTCGCCGACCGCGAGCGCGGCGCCGTCTGGGAAGAGGTGATCATCCACCTGCCCGACGACGTGCAGGTCACCTCGCTGTCGGCGACGGTGAGCAACGCCGAGGAGTTCGGCGAGTGGCTCGGCACGGTGCGCGGCGACACCGAGGTCGTCGTCGAGGAGCACCGGCCGGTGCCGCTGTGGCAGCACGTGCTGGTGGGGACGCGGCTGTACGACCTGTTCGTCGCTGCGGAGGCGGGCGCGACGGGCAGGGTGGACAAGGTCAACCCGCAGCTGGAGCGCCTCGCGCGCGACGAGGGCCGCCTGCCGACCCGGGGGCGCGCCGGCCGTGGCGGGCCGTCCGGTGGTCGTGCCATGAGCCGGCGGCCGGTCGTCAGCCGGCCCGACGTCCTGACCCGGCTCGACAGCCAGGGGCTGCTGCCCGCCATCACCTTCATCTTCAGCCGCGCCGGCTGCGCCGCAGCTGTCGAGCAGTGCGTGCGCTCGGGACTGCGGCTCAACACGGCCGAGGAGGCCGAGCTCGTCCGGCGCCACGTCGAGCGCCGCACGAGCAGCCTGCCGCGCGAGGACCTGCGGGTCCTCGGCTACTGGGAGTGGCTCGAGGGGCTGCAACGCGGCGTCGCGGCCCACCACGCGGGGATGCTGCCGACCTTCAAGGAGGTCGTCGAGGAGCTGTTCACCGAGGGCCTGGTCAAGGCGGTGTTCGCCACCGAGACGCTCGCCCTCGGCATCAACATGCCGGCGCGCTCGGTCGTGCTGGAGAAGCTCGTCAAGTGGAACGGCGAGACGCACGCCGACGTGACCCCCGGCGAGTACACCCAGCTCACCGGCCGGGCCGGGCGACGCGGCATCGACGTCGAGGGGCACGCCGTCGTGCTGTGGCAGCCCGGGATGGACCCGCGCACCGTCGCCGGCCTGGCCTCCACCCGCACCTACCCCCTGCAGTCGAGCTTCCGGCCCTCCTACAACATGGCCGTCAACCTGGTCGGCGCGCTGGGCCGGGAGTCGGCGCGCACGCTGCTGGAGAGCTCGTTCGCGCAGTTCCAGGCCGACGCCTCCGTGGTCGGCATCGCCCGCCAGATCAGCCGCAACCTGGAGGGCCTGCAGGGCTACCGCTCGGCGCTGACCTGCCACCTCGGTGACGCGGACGAGTACGGCCGGCTGCGCGCGGAGCTCAAGCGGCGCGAGACCGAGCTGGCGCGTTCCGGGGCGGCCTCCCGGCGGGCCGCCGCCGCCGCGTCGCTCGAGCAGCTGCAGGTCGGGGACGTCGTCCACGTGCCCGGCGGACGCCGGTCGGGACGCGCGGTGGTGCTCGACCCCGGGGTCGCGGGCAACGGCGAGGTCCACCCGCTCGTCCTGACCGAGGACCGCTGGGCCGGCCGGCTGTCGCTGGCCGACTTCCCGTCGGCCGTCGAGCCGGTCGGCCGGCTGCGGATCCCCAAGGGGTTCAACCACCGGGTGCCCGCGGCGCGCCGTGACCTCGCCTCGGCCCTGCGCGAGCTGGGCGTGCCCGGCCCGGCCCGGGGACGTCGCCGTGCGGCCGCCGCCGATGACGACGAGCTGGCGGCTCTGCGCACCGCCCTGCGCCGCCACCCCGTGCACGGCTGCGAGGACCGCGAGGCGCACATGCGCTGGGCCGAGCGCTGGCACCGGCTGCGCACGGAGACCGACGCCCTGGAGCGGCGGGTCGCCGGCAAGACCTCCTCCATCGCCCGCACCTTCGACCGGGTGTGCGTCGTGCTCGACGAGCTGGGCTACCTCGACGGCGAGACCGTGACGCCCGCCGGCCAGTCCCTGGCGCGGGTCTACAGCGAGTCCGACCTGCTGGCCGTCGAGAGCCTGCGCGCCGGCCTGTGGGACGGGCTGTCGCCCGCCGAGCTCGCCGCGGTCGTGTCCTGCCTGGTCTACACCAGCCGCCGGGCCGACGAGTCGAACCCGGTGGTCCCCTCGGGACCGGTGCAGGCCGCGCTGGGTGAGATGGACCGGCTGTGGTCGCACCTGGCGGAGGTCGAGCACGCCAGCGGCGTGCAGTTCCTCAAGCGGCCCGACCACGGCTTCGCGTGGGCGACCTGGCGGTGGGCCTCCGGAGCGCGGCTGGAGCAGGTCCTCGACGACGACCCCGACATGACCGCCGGCGACTTCGTCCGCTGGTGCAAGCAGCTCATCGACCTGCTGGGACAGGTGGCCCTGGTGGCCGACGAGCTCTCGCCGTCGGGCGGTGCGCTGCGCCGCACGACGCGCGCGGCCATCGACGCGGTGCGCCGCGGGGTGGTCGCCTACACCTCCGTCGGGTAGGCGCCCTCCGTCAGGGAGTCGGACTCCCTCGGGCAGCCGGCGCGCCTACCCGCCGAGCAGGGCGACCAGCCCGGCGGCGGCCAGCAGCGCCCCCGCTCCCATGGCGGCGGCGAGCCGTCGACGGCTGCGCAGGTGGCAGGGCAGGGCGCCCGGCTGCGTCCGCCGTCGCACGCTCCGGTCGACCGCCAGCGTCAGACCACCGAGCAGCACCCCGAGCAGCAGCACCCCGACGCCGATCGCGCCCAGCGTCGTGCGCGCGACCGTGTCGTACCAGTTGCGCGAGTCCTCGCCGATGGCGCTGAACAGGTACAGCCCGCCGCCGAGCAGCACGACGTAGGTGAGGGCCTCCAGGACCTGCGCGCGCCGCTGCCGCACCTGGTGCACGAGGTCCTCGACCACCTCGCGCACCGGCCCCGGGCCGGACGCCTGCGCCATGCCTGTGCTCCCGTCCCTCGCTGTCGGTGGTGCCGGCACTGTGCGTCTTCCGCCCTGCGAGCGTGCACCCCGCCGTCGAGCATGCGCCCGGCGCCGCCGTACGGTCCAGCAGCCAGGACACCGTCGACCGCGAGGAGCTCGCCATGACGTCCGCCACCGCCCCGGACCTGGACCGGCTCGTCGCCACGCTCGACCTCGAGGCCAAGGTGCGCCTGCTGACCGGCGCCACGATGTTCACCCTGTCCCCGGAGCCGCGGATCGGGCTGGCTGAGCTGCGGCTGTCGGACGGGCCGACAGGGGTGCGCGGCCTGAAGTTCAGCGGCGGGCGGGTCGTGTCGCTGTTCCCCAGCGCGACCGTGCTGGCCTCGGCCTGGGACGAGGGCGTCATGGAGGAGGTCGGCCGCCTGCTCGCGGAGGAGGCCATGGCCCAGCAGGTCCACGTCGTGCTGGGCCCGACCATCAACCTGCACCGCTCGCTGCTCGGTGGACGGCTGTTCGAGGCCTTCAGCGAGGACCCCCTGCTCAGCGGTCGCCTGGCGGCGGCGTACGTGCGGGGCATGCAGGAGCAGGGCGTCGCGGCCTGCCTGAAGCACCTGGTCGCCAACGAGTCGGAGACCGAGCGCACGACCGTCGACAGCGTCGTCGACGAGGCGACGCTGCGCGAGCTCTACCTGCTGCCCTTCGAGATCGCGGTGGAGGAGTCGCACCCCTGGTCGATCATGGCCGCGTACAACGACGTCAACGGCGTGCCCGCCACGGAGCAGGCCCACGTCATGCAGGACGTCCTGAGGGGCGAGTGGTCCTGGGACGGGCTGGTCATGTCGGACTGGAGCGCGACCAAGAGCGCCGCTCCGGCCGCCGCCGGCGGCCTCGACCTCGTGATGCCCGGTCCGATGGGTCCGTGGGGGCAGGCGCTGGTCGACGCGGTCCGGTCCGGGGAGCTGGCCGAAGGGGTCGTCGACGAGCACGTCCGGCGCCTGCTGCTGCTGGCCGAGCGGGTCGGCGCGCTCGGCGAGCCCCGCAGCTGGCCCGGCGACCTGCCCGCGCCCGACAGCGACGAGCGGCGCGAGCAGCTGACCCGGCTGGCCGCGCAGGGCATGACGGTCCTGACCAACGACGGCGTCCTGCCGCTCGAGCGCGGGACGACGGTCGCGCTCGTCGGTCGGCACGCCCTGGAGACGATCGACATGGGCGGTGGCTCTGCGCAGGTCAACCCGCCGTACCAGGTCAGCGTCGCCGAGGGGCTGACCGCGCTGCTGGGTGACGGCGTGACCGTCACCGACGGGGTGGAGGTGCGCGCGAAGCCGGTGCCGGCCCGGCCGGGGTACGTCACCGACCCGGAGACCGGTGAGCCGGGTGTGCACCTGTCGCTGCTCGGGGCCGACGGACGCGTGCTGGAGGACCGTCACGGGGTCGTCGCCCGCACCGCCGTGGGGCTCGACGACGAGGTCGACGACGTGATCGTGCGGGTGCGCTTCCGGGCACGCGTGCAGACCGGCGGACGGGTCGAGCTCGGCGTGCTCGGCGTCGGCGACTGGCGGGTCGAGGCGCCTGGCCACCTGGCCGAGCCCGCCCTGCGGGTGTCCGGGGCAGGTCACGCGGAGGAGATCCTCGCCCCGCCCGCGCACACCTCGCAGGTCGAGCTCCCCGACGGCGCCGTCGTCGAGGCGACGGTGACGCTGCTCGGCGGCGGCGTACGGCCGGGGGAGACGGAGATGGGCTTCGCGCTGGGGCTGCTGGCCCGGCCGGCGCCCCGGGACGACGTGCAGCAGGTGCTCGCCGAGGCCGCGGAGGCCGCTGCGGCTGCGGACGTCGCCGTCGTGGTCGTCGGTCTCACGGAGGAGGAGGAGACCGAGGCGGTCGACAAGGCCACCCTGCGGCTGCCCGGCGAGCAGGACGCGCTGGTCCGGGCGGTGGCGGCGGCGGCGCGGCGCACGGTGGTCGTCGTCAACGCGGGCACACCGGTGCTGATGCCGTGGCTGGACGAGGTCGACGCGGTCCTCGTCGCCGGTCTGCCGGGACAGGAGGGAGGTCACGCCGTCGCCGCTGCGCTGCTCGGCGAGCAGGAGCCGGCGGGGCGGCTCGTCACGACGATCCCGGTCGCGGACGGTGCGGCGCCGGCCTGGTCGGTGACACCGGTCGACGGCAAGCTGGTCTACGAGGAGGGCACGGCGATCGGCTACCGCGGCCACGACGCCGGGCTCGCGCCGCCGCCCGCCTTCTGGCTCGGGCACGGGCTGGGCTACAGCACCTGGGACTGGACCGGTGCGCGGCTGGTCCCCGAGACCGGCGGGGCCGGCGACAGCGGCGGGACCGGTGACAGCGGCGGGACCGGCGGCTCCGGCAGTCCCGGCAGCACGGCGGGGACCGCAGGGGTGTCGGTGGAGGTGACAGTGCACAACACCGGCAGCCGCTCCAGCCGGGAGGTCGTCCAGCTCTACTGGCGGCCGGCGGCGTCAGGGCAGCCGGTGCGCCTGATGGGCTGGGCCGCCGCGACGGTGGCGGCGGGGGAGCAGGCGACCGTCAGGGTGAGCCTCGATCCGCGGCTGCGGCGCCGCTGGGACGTCGACCAGGACCGCTGGGACCTCCTGCCCCTGGCCGGCGAGCTGCTGCTGGCCCGCGGGCTCGGGGACGTGCGCGCCCGGCTGGAGCTGCCGGGCTGAGCCGACGCCGGGACCGGACCGGCCGGTAGCGTGGAGCGGCGTGACCGCCCGTCCGCTCGTGCTCGCCAGCGCCTCGCCGGCCCGCCTGCGGCTCCTGCGCGACGCCGGTCTGGACCCCCGGGTCGTCGTGAGCGCCGTCGACGAGTCGCAGGTCGTCGCCGTCGAGCCGCGGGCGGTCGTCCAGGAGCTCGCGACCCGCAAGGCGCAGGTCGTGGCCGGCGGCCTGAGCGACGCGCTGGTGGTCGGCTGCGACTCGATGCTGCTGCTGGACGGGCGCGTGCTCGGCAAGCCGGCTGACGCGGCCGAGGCCACCGCACGGTGGCAGGCGATGCGCGGCCGTACCGGGACGCTGCTGACCGGCCACACCGTCATCGACGCCGGGACCGGCCGGGCCGCCAGCGGCGTGGGCGCCACCGACGTCCGCTTCGGCCGCCCCACCGACGCGGAGGTGTCGGCCTACGTCGCCACCGGCGAGCCGCTGCGGGTGGCCGGGGCGTTCACGCTGGACGGCCGGTCCGCGCCCTTCGTCGAGGGGATCGACGGCGACCCGGGCAACGTCATCGGCCTGTCGCTGCCGCTGCTGCGCACCCTGCTCGCGGAGCTCGACGTGCGCCTGACCGACCTGTGGGCGTCGTGAGCGCGCACGCGGGCCTGAAGATCGGGCCGCTGCAGGTCGACCTGCCGGTCGTCCTCGCCCCCATGGCCGGGGTCACCAACGCGGCGTTCCGCTCGCTGTGCCGGTCGTACGGCGCCGGCCTGTACGTCAGCGAGATGATCTCGGCGCGGGCGCTGCTCGAGGTGAACGAGACGACGAGCCGCAAGGCGTCCTTCGGTCCCGACGAGCGGGTCCGCAGCATCCAGCTGTACGCCACCAACCCCGACGTCGTGGGCGCCGCCGTCCGCACCCTCGTCGAGGAGGACGGCGTCGACCACGTCGACCTCAACGTCGGCTGCCCGTCCCCGAAGGTGACCCGGCGCGGCGGGGGAGCGGCACTGCCCGCCCACCCGGTGCTGTTCGGCCGCCTCGTGCGCTCCGCGGTGCGCGCGGCCGGGGCCGTGCCCGTGACGGTCAAGATGCGCAAGGGCGTGGACGACGACCACCTCACCTACCTCGAGGCGGGCCGCCGGGCCCAGGACGAGGGGGTGGCAGCAGTCGCCCTGCACGCCCGCACGGCCGAGCAGTTCTACAGCGGCCGGGCCGACTGGGCGGCCATCGCGACGCTCAAGTCGGCGCTCACCACCGTGCCCGTCCTCGGCAACGGCGACATCTGGACCGCGGACGACGCGCTGCGGATGATGGCGGAGACCGGCTGCGACGGTGTCGTCGTCGGCCGGGGGTGCCTGGGCCGGCCGTGGCTGTTCCGCGACCTGGCGCACGCCTTCTCCGGGGTGCCGGTGCCGCCCGCGCCCGCCCTCGGCGAGGTCGTGACGGTCATGCGGCGGCACGCGCGCGCGCTGGTCGAGGCACGCGGCGACGAGGGGTTCGCCGTGCGCGACTTCCGGCGCCACACGGGCTGGTACCTCACCGGCTACCCGGTCGGCGGCGCGGCCCGCAAGGCGCTCGCGATGGCGAGCTCCCTGGCCGAGCTCGACGCGCTGCTCGACGCCCTCGACCCGACGGCCGAGCTGCCACCGGGGTCGGAGGCCCTGCCCCGCGGGCACGTCCAGGGGCCGCGCCACGTCGTGCTGCCCGAGCACTGGCTGCGCGACCGTGACGACCCGACGCCGCCCGACGACGCGGGCGCCTTCCACTCCGGCGGCTGAGCCGGCTCAGCCGCCGGAGTGGGCCACCTCCAGCGCGGCCAGCAACCGGTCGAGCGGGCTGTCCAGACCCCAGCGGTCCGACAGCGCGACCAGGCGCTCGGGGTCGCGCGGTGCGCGCGGGAGCGCGTCGTCCAGCTCGGGGACCGGCAGGTCACGGACGGTCCGGGTCACGGCCGGAGCCACCGCCAGGTAGTCGCGGGCGGCCTCGAGCTTGGCCCGCGAGCCGGCCGGGAAGCCGTCCTGCACCCCGGCGTCGAGCGCTGCCAGGATGGCCTCGACCGTCCCGAAGCGGCGCACCAGCGCCGCGGCCGTCTTGTCGCCCACGCCCGGGACGCCCGGCAGGCCGTCGCTGGGGTCGCCGCGCAGCACGGCGTACTCCGCGTAGCCCGTCCCGGGGATGCCGTACTTCGCGGCGACCTCGGCCTCGCCGTACGGCTTGAGCTTCTCCACCGCGTACAGCACGCGCACCGGTCCGTCGTCGCGCACCAGCTGGAACAGGTCGCGGTCGCCGGTGACGACGTCGACGGCCCCTGTCTCGCGCGCCGTCAGCGTGCCGAGGACGTCGTCGGCCTCGTGGCCCGCCGCCCCCGCGACGGCGATCCCGACGGCGTCCAGGACCTCCAGCAGGACCGCCACCTGCGGCGCGAGCGACTCGGGCTCGGCCTCGGCGCCGTTCTCCGCCAGCCGGTGCGCCTTGTACGACGGGACCGCCGCCACCCGGAACGCCGGCCGCCAGTCGAGGTCGAGGCACGCGACCAGGCGTGCGGGCCGGGTCGAGGCCACGATCCGGGCGACCATGTCGACGGTCCCGCGCACGGCGTTGACCGGGCTGCCGTCCGGAGCGGTCACCGTCTCGGGAACGCCGTGGAACGCGCGGTACCACAGCGACGGGGCGTCGAGGAGCGTGAGCTGACCGGGCACGGCCCCCACCCTGTCAGACCTCCGCGCCGGGGCGGGTCGCCCCTGCGGTCGGTCCGCGCACCCGCTGCACCGGATGACGGGGCGGGTCGCCACAGCGGTCGGTCCGCGCACCCGCTGCACCGGGTGACGACGCATGCGCCGCAGGCCCTGCCTGCGCGCCCGACGACCGAGCTGCCCCGGCGGTGCAGCGCGGCCCCTCAGGCGGGGATCCCCTGACGCCGCAGCCACGCGGCCAGGCTGGCGTCGTCGTCCAGGCGCCAGGACCGCACGTCCGTCCTGCTCGGCATCGGATGGGCGGCGAAGCGCTTGGTGTGGAAGACCTCGTCACGCTCGAGCATGTGGTGCGGGTCGCGGTGCGCGCGGGGCCGCCGGCCGCTCGCGTCCACCGGAGCCTGCGCATGCAGTCGACGGGCGACAGCCCGCAGGACGGCCCGGTGCTCGCAGTGCTCGGGCTGCAGCGCCAGCTCGCCGGGCGGGTCGACCGTCACGTCCCACCAGCCCAGCCGGACGGTCACGGCCGGTGGTGGGTGCCCGGGACAGTCGGTCCTCAGCTCGACCAGTGCGGGATCGATCTCGGGATGCGCGGTCCTGCGCAGGGAGCCGTCCGCCGCCCGGTCGTGCACGCAGGCAGCCACGGGGGAGCTCGACCTCGGCGGCAGCCACAGCGCTCTGGCCGTGGCGCCGTGCAGGTGGACGACGTGGCGAGCGGCGAGGGTCAGCAGCGCCTCCCACGACGGCACACGCCGCTCGGGCGGCCGGGCAGGCCGGTCGGGCCGGCCGTCGCCGCCGCACGCCAGGTGCAGCCGGCTGCCGAGGCTGAGGTGCAGGTGACGGACGGTCGCGTCGTCGAGCTGCGGGACGGCGACGTCCAGGGCGAGCTCGAGCCCCGCAGCAGCGAGCACCGCCGTGACGACGTCGAACGACGGCGAGCGCCGACCTGCCTCGACCGCAGCGACGGTGCTCTTCGCCACCCCGCTGCGCGCCGCGAGCGCGCGTTGGCTCCACCCCTGGCGTCGCCGCACCGCCCGCAGGATCTCAGCGCCGTCCATGCCCCGACCCTCGCCGCAGCGGGGGCAGGTGGCCAGGCCGCCGGCGCAGCCTGTGGACGATGCGCCGCGACGGCGGAGCGGCCGATCACCGCATCCGACTCCGGGACTGCAGCCCCGTCGCGCGACCGGTGCCGGGCCCGGTCCCCCGGACGGTCACCCCCGACCGGAGGTGTGGTCGTCGCCCTACGGAACTGCCCTCGTCCCCGAGGGCAGTTCCGTAGCGCCCGGCACCAGCAGCTGCACCGCTGAGGGCGCGTAGGGCCACCGGGGTGGTCGACGCGGCGGCCGCCAGCAGGCGCCGGTGGTCAGCGCGGGGGGAGGGGGGCCGGACCAAGGCGGGCGACCCGGGCGAGCGGCACCGGGCGGCGGCGGGCACGGGCACGCGGGGATAGCGTGGTGTGTCCGTCCGCTCCTGCCCGGAGGCCCGCACATGCCGCCCGTCGTCCGCAGCCTGCCGACCGCCGAGGCGGCGGAGCTGCTCGTCCTCACCCGCGACCTCGTCGAGCGCGAGGTCGCGCCGCGGGCCGCGGACGGCGAGGCGCGCGAGGAGCTGCCGCGCGAGCTGTTCCGCACGCTGGGCAAGGCAGGTCTGCTGGGCCTGCCGTACGACGAGCAGTGGGGCGGCGCGGCGCAGCCGTACGAGGTCTACCTGCAGGTGCTCGAGGAGCTCAGCCGCGGCTGGCTCGCCGTCGGTCTCGGCGTCAGCGTCCACACCCTCGCCTGCTTCCCGACGGCGGCCTTCGGCACGCAGGAGCAGAAGCAGCGCTGGCTGCCGGACATGCTCGGCGGCGAGCTGCTGGGGGCGTACTGCCTGTCCGAGGCCGGCAGCGGCTCCGACGCCGCAGCCCTGCAGACCCGGGCGGTGCTCGACGGCGACTCGTGGGTGGTCGACGGCGCCAAGGCCTGGGTCACCCACGGCGGCGCCGCCGACTTCTACAACCTCATGGTCCGCACGGGCAGCGCCGGCGCCAAGGGCATCTCGTGCCTGCTGGCGGACGCGTCGACGCCGGGCCTCGCGCCCCAGCGGCCCGAGCGCAAGATGGGCATGCGTGCCAGCACCACCGCGACGGTGCTCCTCGAGCAGGCCCGTGTGCCGGCCGACCGGCTGCTCGGCGAGCAGGGGCAGGGGTTCCGCATCGCCATGAGCGCGCTCGACGGCGGCCGCCTGGGCATCGCCGCCTGCGCGGTCGGGCTGGCGCAGGCGGCCCTCGACACGGCGGTCGCGTACGCGCAGGAGCGCCGCCAGTTCGGTCAGCGCATCGCCGACTTCCAGGGGCTGTCCTTCCTGCTCGCGGACATGGCCACGCAGGTGGAGGCGGCGCGCGCGCTCTACCTGGCGACGGCCCGGCGGCGTGACGCGGGTCAGCCGTTCGGGCCGCAGGCGGCGATGAGCAAGCTGTTCGCCACCGACACCGCCATGCGCGTGGCGACCGACGCCGTGCAGGTCCTCGGCGGCTACGGCTACGTCGAGGACTTCCCGGCCGAGCGCTACCTGCGGGAGGCCAAGATCCTGCAGATCGTCGAGGGCACGAACCAGGTCCAGCGGGTGGTCATCGGCCGCTCGCTGACGTCCTCGTGACGCGACGCGCCTCCCGATGACCGGCGTCGCGCTCGACGAGCTCGACCGCCGGCTCATCGACCTGCTGGTCGGCGACGGCCGCCGCTCGTACGCCGACCTCGCCCGTGACACCGGCCTGTCGACGAGCGCCGTGCACCAGCGCGTGCGCCGGCTCGAGCAGCGAGGTGCGATCGCGGGGTACGCCGCCCGCGTCGACCCCGAGACGGCCGGACTGCCGCTGTCGGCGTTCATCTCGATCCAGGCGCTCGACCCGGCGGCGCCCGACGACGCGCCGGACCGGTTGCGCCACCTCACGGCCATCGAGGCCTGCCACAGCGTCGCGGGGGACGAGAGCTACATCCTGCAGGTGCGCGTGGCCGGACCGGGCGACCTCGAGCAGCTGCTGCAGGAGATCCGCGCAGCAGCGGGGGTGTCGACGCGCACCACGGTCGTGCTCAGCACCCCGTGGGAGGGCCGGACGCGCCCGCTCGTCGAGCCGTAGACCGGAGCCGCTCCCGGCTCGACCCAGGACCGGGCGCGGCTAGCCCCGGCCCAGCACCCGGTCGACGGCGATCTCGATGACCACCCGGCGCGGGTTCTCGCCCGGCTGCCGGTAGCGCTCGGCGTAGCGCCGGACCGCCTCGGCGACGCGCTCGGGCTCGTCGCTGACGGTGGGCACCCCCTCGAGCGACAGCCAGCGCGCCCGGTCCACCTGGGCCACCACGGCCCGCGGCGAGCCGGCGCGCACGTGGGCCACCTTGCGGGAGGTGCCGTTGGTGATGACACGCACCAGCCGCTGCTCGGCGTCCCAGGTGAAGCCGACGGCGACGACGTGCGGGGTCCCGTCCGGGCGCAGCGTGGTGAGCGTGGCCAGGTGGCGCTCCTGCAGGAAGGCCTGCACGTCGTCGGGCAGCGCGCCGGGGTCGTGGGCCATGCCCGCAGGCTAGCGACGGCGGCGCCCCCGAGGCGGGCGGCGGGCGCAGGCCCCATGGCGCTCGAGAGGCGGCAGGACGATCTCCGTCGGACCCGACGCGCCGCGCGGGCCGGGGGACTTGTGCTTCACGGACGAGTGCGACAACGTGAGCGAGGTCACGGGTGTGTCATCCGCAACAGTGCAGCGTTTCCCGTGATCTCGCCAGGGGAAGGCACGCCCGGACCGCAGCACCAGGAGGCGATGTGACGCACAAGTCCGTGTGGGACCGAGGCCGGGCGAGGCGCGTCGCAGCAGGTGCGCTCGTCGCCCTGTCAGCCGCGACGCTGAGCGCGTGCGGCGACGACGGCGGGAACGGGACCCCGCAGCTGACCTGGTACATCAACAACGCCGCCCAGGAACCGCTCGCCACCGCGTGCAACGAGCAGGCCGAGGGCGCCTACAACATCACCGCGTCCCTGCTGCCGAACAACGCGGCAGGCCAGCGTGAGCAGATCCTGCGGCGCCTGGCCGCCGAGGACAAGACGGTCGACATCGTCAGCATCGACCCGCCGTACATGCCGGAGCTGGCCAACGCCGGCTTCCTGCGGGAGTTCACCGAGGAGGAGCGCGAGGAGTTCTCCGAGGGGGTCCTGCGCGGACCGCTCGAGCAGGCCATCTACGAGGACACGATGTTCTCCGCGCCGTTCTACGGCAACACGCAGCTGCTCTGGTACAAGAAGTCCGTCGCCGAGGAGGCCGGACTCGACATGGAGAACCCGGTCACCTGGGACCAGATCATCGAGGCGGCGGAGCAGACCGGCACCACCGTGGCGGTGCAGGGACGCCGCAACGAGAGCCTCATGGTGTGGGTCAACGCGCTGGTCGAGTCGGCGGGCGGCAAGATCCTCGACGAGGACAGCGAGGGGGCGGAGGCCGAGGACGTCGAGGCGGCCATCTCCTCGGAGGCCGGTGCCGAGGCGGCGCGGATCATGAACGCCATCGCCGCCTCCGAGGTGTCGCCGCCCGCGTTGAGCACCGCCGGTGAGGAGGAGTCGCGCGCGGCCTTCCAGGCCGAGAACGGCGGCTTCATGGTCAACTGGCCCTACGTGTGGTCGGCGTTCGACGCCGCCGTCGAAGGCGGCGCGCTGCCGGAGGACTTCAAGGACGACGTCGCCTGGACGCGCTACCCGCAGGTCGTCGAGGGCGAGGAGAGCGCGACCCCGCTCGGCGGGATCGGCCTGAGCGTCGGTGCCTACAGCGCGAACCCCGACGCGGCCGTCGAGGCGGTCCGTTGCCTGCGCTCACCGGAGAGCCAGAAGGAGTACATGATGACCGCCGGTGACCCCGGCGCCTCCGAGGAGATCTACGACGACCCGGAGATCCAGGAGCAGTTCCCGATGTTCGCGGAGATCCGCGAGGGCCTCACCGACGCCGCGCCGCGTCCCATCAGCCCGTACTACGGCGACGTCACCGGTGCCATCCAGGAGGGCTACCACCCGCCGCGCAGCCTGTCGCCCGAGCGGACGCCCGACGCGACCGCCAGCCTGATCGAAGGCGTCCTCAGCAACGACCAACTCCTCTAAGGGAGGCTCGGTGAGCACCACGATCCCCGCCGCGTCGGCGGAAGTCCGGGCCCAGGTGCCCGACCGCAGCGGCAAGAAGCCCGGCATCACCGACCGCGCCCGGAAGGAGCGCACGCTCGGCTGGATGCTGGCCGGGCCGGCCTTCTTCGTCATGCTCCTGACGACCGGCTACCCGGTCCTGAACGCGATCTGGTACTCGCTGTTCGACTTCCGGCTCACCGACCCCGACGGGCGCAGCTTCGTCGGTCTCGGCAACTACATCACCATCCTCACCGACGGCCTGTTCTGGCGGCAGTTCGGCGTCACGGCGGCCATCACGATCGTGACGGTGGTCATCGAGTTCGTGCTCGGCTTCGCCCTGGCGCTGGTCATGCACCGCGCCCTGTTCCTGCGCAAGAGCGTGCGCACCGCGATCCTGGTGCCCTACGGGATCATCACGGTCGTCTCGGCGTACGCCTGGCAGTACGCCTTCACCCCGGCGTACGGCTTCGTCAACCCGCTGCTGGGCACGGACCGCGACTGGTTCGGCGGCACCGTTCCGTCGCTGGTGGTCATCTGCCTGTCGGAGATCTGGAAGACGACGCCGTTCATGTCGCTGCTGCTGCTCGCCGGGCTCGCCCAGATCCCCAACGACTACCTCGAGGCCGCCAAGGTCGACGGGGCGACGGCGTGGCAGCGCTTCTCGAAGGTCATCGTGCCGAACATGAAGGCCGCCATCATGGTCGCCCTGCTGTTCCGCACGCTCGACGCCTTCCGGATCTTCGACAACGTCTTCATCATGACGGCCGGGGCCAACGGCACAGAGACGCTCAGCTTCCTGGCCTACCGGCAGACGATCACCCGCGTGATGATCGGCCTGGGGTCGGCGGTCAGCGTCATCCTCGCCATCCTCGTCGTGCTGATCGCCGTGCTGTTCGTCAAGGGCTTCAAGACCAACCTGGCCCAGCAGAAGGGTGCTTGAGAGTGAACACGAGCCGCAAGGGTCAGGTCGGCTGGATCATCGGCGCGATCCTGATCATGTTCTACGCCCTGCTGCCGGTCGCCTGGATCCTCTCCTTGTCCTTCAAGGCCGGCGACGACATCAACAACCAGAAGTTCTGGCCCACGAACTGGAGCTTCGAGAACTACGACATCGTCTTCTCGAGCGACCTGTTCACGACCGCGCTGCGCAACTCGGTCGGCATCTCGCTCATCGCCACGTTCATCTCGGTGGTCCTGGCGATGCTCGCGGCCTACGCCGTGGCCCGTCTCGAGTTCCCTGGCAAGAGCCTGATCCTCGGCGTCGCCCTCGCGATCACCGTCTTCCCGATCATCGCCATCGCGACGCCGCTGTTCAACCTGTGGCGCACCATCGGCCTCTACGACACCTGGTTGGGGCTGATCATCCCCTACCTGTCGTTCTCGCTCCCGCTGTCCATCTACGTCCTGTCGGCCTTCTTCCGCGAGATCCCGTGGGAGATGGAGCAGGCGGCGCAGGTCGACGGCGCCACCGCCTGGCAGGCGTTCCGCAAGGTGATCGTCCCGCTCGCCGCGCCGGGTGTCTTCACGGCGGCGATCCTCACCTTCTTCGCCATCTGGAACGACTTCATCTTCGGCATCACGCTGACCTCGAGCGAGGCAGCGCGCCCGGTGCCGGCGGCACTCGCGTTCTTCAGCGGCGCCAGTCAGTTCGCGCAACCGACCGCACCCATCGCCGCGGCGTCCGTGGTGGTCACCATCCCGGTGATCATCCTGGTGCTCGCCTTCCAGCAGAAGATCGTCGCAGGACTCACCAACGGCGCCGTCAAGGGCTGACCGCCCCGGCTCGAGCAAGGAGATCAACGATGGCAGCCATCGAGATGAAGCACATCATCAAGAAGTACGGGGACGGCTTCCCGGCGGTGAACGACGTCAGCATCGACATCGCGGACGGGGAGTTCGTCATCCTCGTCGGGCCCTCGGGCTGCGGGAAGTCGACGCTGCTGCGGATGATCGTCGGACTGGAGGACATCACCGACGGCGACATGATCATCAACGGGCAGCGGGTCAACGAGAAGGCGCCGCGGGACCGCAACCTGTCGATGGTGTTCCAGAACTACGCGCTCTACCCCCACCTGACGGTGTACGAGAACATCGCGTTCCCGCTGCGCCTGTCGAAGACCCCCGACGCCGACATCGACAAGCGCGTGCGCGAGGCGTCGACGCTGCTCGAGCTCGACGACCACCTCGAGCGCAAGCCGGCGAACCTGTCCGGTGGCCAGCGCCAGCGCGTGGCCATGGGACGCGCCATCGTCCGGCAGGCCGACGCCTTCCTGTTCGACGAGCCGCTGTCGAACCTCGACGCCAAGCTGCGCGGCCAGATGCGCACGGAGATCTCCCGCCTGCAGCGGCGCCTGGGCATCACGACGGTCTACGTCACGCACGACCAGACCGAGGCCATGACGCTCGGCGACCGTGTCGCGGTCATGAAGAAGGGGATCCTGCAGCAGATCGCCTCGCCGCGGGAGCTCTACGAGCAGCCGGTCAACCTGTTCGTGGCCGGCTTCATCGGCTCGCCGCCGATGAACTTCCTGCCGGCCGAGGTGCGCGGGGACGGCAAGCTGCAGACCCCGCTGGGCCCGATCGCGCTGACGACCGACCTGCAGCGCCAGGCCGTGCAGGGGCACGACGTGCTGCTCATGGGCGTGCGTCCCGAGGCCTTCGAGGACGCCAAGCTCGTCGACCCCGACAAGCGCGACAAGGGCGACGTGTTCAACGCGCAGGTCGACGTCACGGAGTGGCTGGGCAACGAGCAGTACGCCTACATCCCGTTCGAGGCGAGTGCCGAGATCCGCGACCAGCTGCGCGACCTGTCGCGCGAGCTCGACAGCGACCAGCTGCGCACCCAGCTGATCATCGCGATCGACTCGACCAGCCGCATCCGAGCGGGCCGTACCGCCGACATCTGGGTCGACACCCGCCGCATGCACCTGTTCGACCCCAAGACCGGCGTCAACCTCACCCGCGACGAGCAGGCGGGTGCACGCCTCACCGCCGAGGTCGAGGAGGAGCGCCGGGAGGAGATGGAGGAGGCGCGGAACATGCCCCTCGGCGAGGCTCCCGACGTGCAGGGCTCCAGCTCCGGTGACGGCTCCGTCGGCGCTCGGGACGGCGCCGGGTCCCGGTCCAGCGGCACGCAGGAGGCCGGTTCCCGCCGCGTGTAGCGACCCGCAGCTCCTCGCACCTACCGTTCGCGGCTCTGGCCCGGCGCCCACCGAGGGCGCCGGGCCGGAGTGCGTCGCGGGCGTGCGCGGCAGGTGACGGCGGCCGGGTGCCGGGACGGGCAGGCGCTGCAGCCCGCGGGCGCTACAGCGTCGGACGCCGCATGACGGCGGTGTCCTCCTCGGCGATGACCACCATCGCGGCCGAGTCGGGCGGCTGCCGGCGTTCGGCCAGGGCGTCCAGTGCTGCGCCGTCCCCCACGTCGTAGCCCGCCTGCTCGCTCAGCAGCCAGCGGACCTCGAGCAGGTCGCAGTAGGCCTGCACGGGATCGCCGATGCGTCCGACCGCCTCGTAGGCGCGCTCCATGCCGGGCTTGAGGAGCTTGTCCATCCACAGCTGGACCGCCTTGGCCTGCGTGAGGCCGCCGCTGGTGCGCTTGTACAGCCCGCCCGTGAACTCGAGCAGCGTCGCCTCGTAGGCCCGCAGGTCGCTCAGCAGCACCTGCGCCTGGCCCTCGCCGACCTCGAGCCCGGTCAGGCTGAACAGCTCGGTGGCGTGGTAGCGCCGGGCGGCGACCGTGACCTTCAGGCGCAGGCGCTCGTTGCCGGCGCCCGTCGGCTCCAGCTCGACCTCGTCGACGGCGAACCCGAGGTCGTTGAGCTTGCGGATGCGCCCCTCGATGTCGCGCCGGTCCGCGAAGGAGAACAGCGGCTGCTCGTGCAGGATCTCCCACAGGGCGGCGTAGCGGGGGGCGACCCCGGCGGCCTCCTCCATGAGCTGCGGGTAGATCTCCGGCGGCCGGTCCAGCATCACCGCGAGGTCGAGCAGGCCTCCGGCGACGTTCTCGACCATGATCTCGAGGTCGTACCGTCGCTGGCCGTCGGTGAGCTGGGGGTGGATCTCGCTGGTCTCCGCGTCGACCAGCCAGGCCTGCAGGCGCTGCCCGTCCCGGGAGAACAGGGTGTTGGCCAGCGAGCAGTCCCCCCAGTAGACCCCGTTGCGGTGCAGGTCGACGAGCAGGCTGGCCATGGCGTCGAGCAGACGGGCGCGCTGCAGCGGACGGTTGGGAGGCAGGCGCATGAGCAGCCGGCGGAACTGCCACGAGCCGTCGAGGTAGCGCGTGACGAGCAGCGCGTTGGAGGTGTCGTGCTGCAGTGCCAGCCCGGCGGCCTTCACGGCGGGCAGCGAGCGCGACTCCAGCTCACGCAGCACGGCGTACTCGCGGGCGGCGACCCGCTCCGGCAGCTCCTTGATGGCCCAGAGCTGGTCGTCGGCCTGCACGAAGCGCACGAGGTGGCGACTGGGCCCCACGGGCAGCTCGCGCAGGTCGGCGGAGTCGGTGTCCCACAGCTCGAGGGGACGGTCCCACGGCAGGGCGAGCAGTCCGGGCGAGGGAACCCGCAGGCGCAGGTCCGTGGTCGCCGGCATGAGCACTCCGCTCCGTCCAGGGGTGCGTGCCCCGCTCGAGTCGGACGCGTCCGAAGGCTACCCCGGCCGCGTCGACCGGCGCGTGTCGCCTCCGGCGACGCGCCGCCGCCGTGGGAGGGTCGGTCGCAGCGGTCGACGGGGCCGTGGGACGAGGAGGTGCTCGGCCGTGCCGACCGGCGGACAGGCGCTCGTCGCCGCGCTGCGCGCCCTCGACGTGGAGGTGGCCTTCGGCCTGCCCGGCGTGCACAACCTCGCGGCCTGGAAGGCGTTCCCCGGCAGCGGGGTGCGCCTCGTCGGTGTGCGTCACGAGCAGACGGCCGGCTACGCCGCCGACGGCTACGCGCGGGCCACCGGCCGCCTCGGCGTCGCTCTGACGACGACCGGGCCGGGAGCGGCGAACGTCGTCGCCGCCACCGGCGAGGCGTGGTCCTGCCACTCACCCGTGCTGGTCGTCGCCACGGACATCCCGACCTCGCTGCGGCGGCCCGGGCAGTACCGCGGGGTGCTGCACGAGACCACCGACCAGGCCTCGTTCTTCCGGCCCGTCACCAAGCAGGTCGTGCGTGTCACACAGGCGCACGAGCTGTTCGAGGCGGTCGTCCGGGCCGGCCGGGCGGCGCTCGCGATGCCGCGCCGACCGGTGTACGTCGAGATCCCCACGGACCTGCTGGCGGCGCCGGTGCCGGAGCCGACCGCCACGGTCGCCTTCGACGCACCGCCGGCCGTGCCGGAGCTGGGGCCGGCGCTCGCCCTGCTGTCGGCGGCCCGGCGTCCGCTGCTGTGGGTCGGCGGGGGAGCGACCGCCGCCGGGGCGGGACCGCTCGTGCAGGAGCTCGCCCGGCGGCTCGGCGCGCCCGTGCTGTCGTCCTACGGCGGTCGCGGTCTGCTCCCGCCGGAGTCCCCCCACCTGGTGAGCCTGCCGCCGCACGACCCCGCGGCGGGGGCGCTGTGGGACGCCGCCGACGTGGTGCTCGTGCTCGGCAGCGACCTCGACGCCATGAACACCCAGGGCTTCCGTCAGCCCCGGCCACCCCAGGTGGTCACGGTCGACCTCGTCGAGCCGGTCAACCTGGTCCCCGACCTGTGGCTGGCGGGGGACGTCGCCCAGGTGTGCGCCGGACTGCTCGCCGGACTCACGGCGCAGGAGCGCACCCGCTGGGCGCGCACACCTGCGGCCCGCCCCGACGTGCCGGTCCTGGCGGCGCTCGAGCAGGCGCTGCCCGACGACGCGGTCCTCGTGGCCGACATGTGCGTCGCCGGCTACTGGTACGGCGGCTACGGCCGCGTGTCCCGGCCACGAGGGCTGGCCTACCCCGTCGGGTGGGGGACGCTGGGCTTCGGCTTCCCCGCCGCGCTCGGAACCGCGCTGTCGGGCCGGCCGACGGTCGCGCTCGTCGGCGACGGCGGCTTCCTGTTCGGCTGCGGCGACCTGGCCACCGCCGCGCAGGAGCGGCTGCCGGTCACGGTCGTGCTGGTCGACGACGGCGGGTACGGCATGCTGCGCTACGACTTCGTCCAGTCCGGTGAGCGCCCGGTCGGGACCGAGCTGGAGCCGCCCGACTTCGTGGCGCTGGCCGGGGCCTTCCGGGTGCGCGCGCGCCAGGTCACCGTCGACGGGCTGGCCGACGCCGTGCGCGAGGGCATCGCCAGCCGGGAGCCGAACCTCGTCGTGCTGCCCGCCGTGCTGGACCCGCCGCCCAACACCTCGCCGAACTGGTACCGCGCGCGGGGGTGACGCAGGGGGCCGCCGCAGTGTGTCGATCACCCGCGTGGGCAGTACCGGGGCATCCTCGCCTCGGGAGTCCTGGTGTCAGAGCTCATCGCACCCCTCGTCGTGCTCGTCCTGTTCCTGGTCGCCGGAGCCGTCCTGGGCGTGCGGGCCCTGCGACGCCGGCGAGCCGCGCGGGAGACGGGGCCCGCTCCCGCCGGAGCTCCGCGCCTGCGCAAGGTCCCCCGACCGCAGCCCGACCGCGGCCGGGACCTCGCGCGACGGCCCGAGCAGCTCGGGATCCGCCCCCTCACCGAGGACGAGCGCGCCCGCTTCCGCACCGCCTGGGAGGGCGTGCAGAGCCGGGTCGGCACGCAGCCGGCCCTGGCGCTGTCCGAGGCCGATGCGGTGCTCGACCGCATGCTGCGCGCCTGCGGCTACCCGCTGGAGGACCCGCGCTCGCCGTCCGACGTGGTGCCGGGCTGGCACGCGACCGTGCTGGCGAGCTTCCGGGCCGGCCACGACGTCGAGCAGGTGACCAGCACGACCCGGTACGACGCCGAGCAGGTCCGCTCGGCGATGCTGCACCTCGGCCGGGCGTTCAGCGCGGTCATCGGCGACGGCCAGCCCGGCTATCCCGAGGCGCCCGTCGCGCTCGCCGGCGACCGCCGGGCCGCCCCGCGCAGCCAGCCGGGTCGCTGAGGTCCTAGACCGGCCGCAGCGGCTGCCACGCCCCTGCCGGCAGCGCCACGCCGACGCGGTCGCCGGGCCGTACGGCGCCGCCGGCGACGACCACCGCCATCACTCCGGCCAGCCGCGCCAGCGTGCCGTCCGGCTCCTCGCGCAGCACGGCGCGCATCAGCCCGTCGGCGAAGCGGTCGAGCTGGACGCAGGGGTTCCGCAGCCCGGTCAGCTCCACGACGGCTGTCGCCCCCAGGCCCAGCCGCGCACCGGTGGGCAGCGTGAGCAGGTCGACCCCGCGGGTCAGGACGTTCTCGCCGACCCCGCCCGGGGCGACGTCGAACCCGCGGCCGCGCAGCTCGTCGAGCAGCTCGTCGTGCAGCAGGTGCACCTGGCGGAGGTTCGGCAGGTGCGGCCGCCACCGCTTGCGCGAGCGGTGCTGCACGGTCGGTCCGGCGTGCGCGTCCCCCTCGACGCCGGACCCCTCGACCAGGACGACCTCGTCGACCGGCTCCTTCGAGAACCGGTGCCGGGGACTGCGACTGACCGCGACGACGACCCCGCCCGGCGTCTCCCGGTCAGGCAGTCGTGACACGGCCGGCTCGCTCACCGGGCGTGCCACGAATGCGGTGATCGGCGGCTGAGGGGGCGGGTCAGAGGCGGAAGTCGGCGTCGTACGGGGCGCTCTCGACGTCCATCTGCGCCTTCTGCAGCTTGCCGGCGTAGTCCCAGTTCATCGACTGCCAGCGGGTGAACTGGTCGAGCACCCAGACGCCCGACTGGCGCGAGCCGTTGCCGCTCTTGCCGTTGCCGCCGAAGGGCAGGTGGGCCTCCGCGCCCGAGGTCGAGTTGTTGACCGAGAGCATCCCGGCCGACACCCGCTCCCGGAACCGGAACGCCGCCTGCGCGTCGCGCGTGTAGATGGCGGCGGACAGGCCGTAGCCGTGGCCGTTCGCCAGGGAGACCGCCTCGTCGAAGGTCGAGAAGCGCATGACCGAGACCAGCGGCCCGAACGTCTCGTTGCGGTAGAGCGCGTCGTCGGGGCGTACGCCGGACACGACCGTCGGGTGGGCGAAGACGCCCTGCGCCGGGTCACCGACGAAGCCCGCGCGCGGGTTGTCGGCCGTGATGCGGCCGGAGGCGCCGTGCAGCACGTGGTGGGGCTGCACCTCGCCGAGCCACTTCTCGAAGCCGTCGAGGAAGCGCTCGCCGAGCATCGGGCCGTACAGCACCGACGGGTCGGTGGGGTCGCCCACGACGGCGCCGTCGACCCGGGCGAGGAACTTCTCCAGGAAGGCGTCGTGGACGTCGTCGTGCACGATCGCGACGCCCAGCGACGTGCAGCGCTGCCCGGCGGTGCCGAAGCCGCTGAACAGCGCGCCCTCGGCCGCCAGGTCGAGGTCGGCGTCGGGCATCACGACGAGCGGGTTCTTGCCGCCGAGCTCGAGGCAGGCGCTCTGCAGGTGACGGCCGGCGAGCTCGCCGATGCGCGCGCCGACCTCGGACGAGCCGGTGAAGCCGATCTTGTTGACGAGCCCCTGCTCGAGGGCGAGCTGCAGCCCGTCGAACGTCGCCGGGCCGTCGGCGTGGACGGTGTTCAGGACACCGGGCGGCAGGCCGCCGGCCAGGAAGATGCGCGTGAGCGCGTCGCCGAGGGCGGCTGCGTAGTCGGCGGGCTTCCACACGACGGCGTTGCCGCACAGCAGCGCCGGCACGAGGTACCAGGACGGGACGGCGACGGGGAAGTTGCCGGCCGTGACGATCCCGGCGACGCCGACGGGCATGCGGAAGGTGAACAGCTGCTTGTCGCGCATCTCGCTCGGGACGGTCTGGCCGTAGAGCCGCCGCCCCTCGCCGAGGAAGAAGTCACAGGTGTCGACGATCTCCTGCACCTCGCCGCGGGCCTCGGCGATGGGCTTGCCGACCTCACGGGTGACCAGCTGCGCCAGCGCCTCGAAGTTGGCCTCGACCAACCGGCCGATCTTGGCGATGACCTGACCGCGGACGGGCGCGGGCGTGGCCCCCCAGGCGGGCTGCGCGGCCTTCGCGGCCCGGAACGCCTCGACGAGCTGCTCCGGCGTCGCGAGCGACACCTCGGCCACGACGTCGGACAGGTGAGCGGGGTTCGTGCTGGCGAACGTGCCGGCGGCGCCGACCACGGGACGGCCGGCGACGGAGGAGTCGATGCGGGTCATGCGGAGTCACCGTTCGCGTGGGAGGAGGTCAGGCGGGTCAGGACGCGGTCGAGCGCGGCGACGCCGGCCGACAGGTCCTCGACGGAGACGGTCAGGGCGGGGCGGAAGCGGACGCTGCGGGTGCCGCAGCCGAGCAGGAGCACCCTCTCATCGTCGCGCAGGGCGGCGAGGACGGCGTCGCGCAGGCCCTGGTCGGGCAACGAGAAGGCGCACATCAGGCCGCGGCCGCGCACGTCGGTGACCTCGGGGTGGCGGTCGGCCAGCCCGCGCAGCAGGTCGAGCAGCACCGGCTCGAGCGCGGCGGCCCGGGCGACGAGACCCTCGGCCTCGACCACCTCGAGGATCCGACGCGCGCGGACCATGTCGGTCAGCGAACCGCCCCAGGTGGAGTTGATGCGCGAGCCGACCGCGAAGACGTTGTCGGGCACCTCGTCGACCCGCCCGCCGGCCATGACGCCGCACACCTGGGTCTTCTTGCCGAACGCCACCACGTCGGGCCGCACACCCAGCTGCTGGTAGGCCCAGGCGGTGCCGGTCAGGCCGCAGCCGGTCTGGACCTCGTCGAGGACGAACAGCGCGTCGTTCTCGACGCACAGCGCCTGCATCGCCTGCAGGAACTCGGGCCGGAAGTGGTGGTCGCCGCCCTCGCCCTGGATCGGCTCCATGAGGAAGCAGGCGATGTCGTGGGGGTGCTGCGCGAAGGCGGCGCGTGCGGCCGCCAGTGCCTCCCGCTCGCGCTGCGCGACGTCGCCCTTGCCGGTGAGGTACGGCGACGGGATGCGCGGCCAGGCGAACTTGGGGAAGCGCGCGGTCTTGACCGGGTCGGTGTTGGTGAGCGACATCGTGTAGCCGCTGCGGCCGTGGAAGGCGTCGCGCAGGTGCAGGACCTTCGTGCCGAGGGCCGGGTCGATGCCGTGCGCCTCGTTCCAGCGCGACTTCCAGTCGAAGGCGACCTTCAGCGCGTTCTCCACCGCCAGCGCGCCACCCTCCACGAAGAACAGGTGGGGGAGCGCGGGGTCGCCCAGGACCCGCGCGAAGGTGTCGACGAAGCGCGCCATCGCGCCCGAGTAGACGTCGCTGTTGCTCGGCTTGTTGAGCGCCGCCGTGAGCAGCTCCTCGCGGAACACCGGGTCGGCGACCAGCGCCGGGTGGTTCATGCCCAGGGCGCTGCTGGCGAAGAAGGTGAACAGGTCGAGGTAGGCCGAGCCGTCCCGGGCGTCGACCAGCCGCGAGCCGGCGCTGGCCTCGAGGTCGAGCACCATGTCGAAGCCGTCGACGAGCAGGTGGCGACGCAGGACGTCGTGCACCTGGGACGGCGGCACGACGGCCGGAGGCAGGGCGATGGTGGTCATGACCGCAACGGTAGAGGGACGTCGTCCGGTTGGGAAGCGCCTTCACGGGCGATCCTCCACCGGCCTAGGCTCGCGACCGTGACGACGACGCTGTACCGGCGCGGCCGTGTGCGCTCGCCCGCGGACCCCTTCGCCACCGCGCTGCTCGTCGACGGCGCCGCCGTGGCCTGGGTCGGCAGCGAGGGCGCCGCCGACGCCCTGCCGGCGGACGCGACGGTGGACCTGGACGGCGCCTGGCTCGCCCCGGCCTTCGTCGACGCCCACGTCCACGCCACCTCCACCGGCCTGGCGCTGACCGGACTGGACCTCACCGGCGTCCCGTCGCTGGCCGTGGCGCTGGACCGTGTCGAGCGCGCGGCGCGGGCGGTCCGCGGCGCGGTGCTGCTGGGCACCGGCTGGGACGACACCGCCTGGCCCGAGCGCCGCCCGCCGACGGCGGCCGAGCTCGACCGCGCGTCGTACGGCGGCGTCGTCTACCTCGCCCGCACCGACGTGCACAGCGCGGTGGCCTCGAGCGCGCTGCTGGCCGCGGCGCCGGAGGCCCGCCGGGCGCAGGGCTTCGTCGGCGACGGCCTGGTCCGCTCGCAGGCGCACCACCTCGTGCGGCGGGCGGCGTACGCCGCAGTCAGCCCGGCCCAGCGCCGGGCGGCGCAGCGCGCCACCCTGGACCGGGCCGCCGCCCTGGGGATCGCCTGCGTGCACGAGTGCGGCGGCCCCGAGATCGGCGGGGAGGACGACTTCTCGGCGGTGCTCGCGCTGGAGCACGGTGTGCAGGTCGTCGGCTACTGGGGCGAGCTCGACGGCGTCGAGCGCGCCCGCGAGCTCGGCGCCGTCGGGGCCGGCGGCGACCTGTTCGCCGACGGCGCCCTGGGCAGCCACACCGCCTGCCTGTCCGAGCCGTACCTCGACGAGCCGACCCGGGGACAGGCCTACCTGTCGAGCGAGCAGGTCGCCCGCCACGTCGCCGCCTGCACCCGGGCCGGTCTGCAGGCCGGCTTCCACGCCATCGGGGATGCGGCCCTGACCGCCGTGGTCGACGGGATCGCGCAGGCCGCCGGGCAGGTCGGCACGGCCGCGGTGCGCGCCGCCCGGCACCGGGTCGAGCACGCCGAGATGCTGACGCCCCGGCACGTCGCCGCCCTGGCCGAGCACGGCGTCGTCGCCAGCGTCCAGCCGGCCTTCGACGCGCGCTGGGGCGGCGAGTCGGGGATGTACGTGCAGCGGCTCGGCGCCGAGCGGGCCCGCGCGATGAACCCGTACGCCGCCCTGGCCTCGGCCGGCGTCCCCCTCGCCCTCGGCTCCGACGCGCCCGTGACCCCGCTGGACCCGTGGGGGACGGTGCGGGCAGCCGTCGACCACCGCACCCCGGGCAGCGGCCTGTCCGCGCGCGCGGCGTTCTCCGCGCACACCCGCGGGGGCTGGCGGGCCGCCCGGGTGGAGGGTGCGGGCGAGCTGGCGCCCGGTGCACCGGCCACCTTCGCGGTCTGGGACCTGCCGGGGGAGCTGGTGGTGCAGACGCCGGACGCGCGCGTCTCGGCCTGGTCGACCGATCCCCGGTCGGGTGTGGCGGGACTGCCGGACCTGGCCGCCCCCGACCCCGCGTGCACGCTCACGGTGGTGCAGGGCGAGCCGGTGTGGTCCCGCGGGCCGGGCTGACGCCGGGCAGGCCGGCCGGCGGTCGGGGCGGCCGGAGGAGCCTGCCATCTCGCTGTCCGGGACGGCTGTTGACACGCAGGGCGGGTGGCCCCGTACGCTCCGTCACGGTCCACCCGCGTACAGGCGCCTGGCGCTCCCTAGACAACAGCGGGCAGGCGGCTCCCAGCCGCTCGCCCGCTGGACCGAAGGGCGCCGGGCGCCTGTCGCGGTGGCCGACGCACCGCGGCGCGCCGCCCGGTCGGGCAGACTGGAGCCGGTGGAGATCGTCCCGTCCTCGGTGCTGGCGCCGGCCGCTCCCGTGGGGTCCCCGGTGCCGGCCGGTCCGCGTCCTGAGCGCGGTCCCGGGCTGCTGCTCCTGCTCGCCGGCGCCGTCCTGGCGGGCATGCTGCTCTACCTCTCCTTCCCCCCGGTCGGCGCCGAGTGGCTCGCACCGGCGGGCGTCGCGACGTTCGTGCTCGTCTGCCGCGGTGCGTCCGCCCGGCGCGGCGCGCTGCTCGGCCTGACCACCGGCCTGGCGTTCTTCCTCCCGCTCGTCGAGTGGACGGCGACCGTCGCCGGGCCGGCCGCGCTGGTCGCGCTCGCCCTGCTGCAGGCGGCCTTCGTCGCGGCTCTGGGGGCGGCGCTGCCCGGCGTGCTGCGCCTGCCGGCGTGGCCGCTGTGGGCCGCCGCGCTGGTCGTGCTGTCGGAGGCGCTGCGCTCACGGATCCCGTTCGGCGGCTTCCCCTGGGGCCGGCTGGCCTTCAGCCAGGGCGACAGCCTGCTCACGCCGCTCGCGGCGCTGGGCGGTGCGCCGTTCGTCAGCCTCGTCGTCGCGCTGCTCGGGACGGTGCTGGCCTGGACGCTGCTGCAGCTGCGCTCCCGCCGGCTGGTCGCTGCAGGAGTGCTCGTCGCGACCGTGGCCGGTGTGCTGGGCGGCAGCGCCCTGGTGCCCCTGCCGGTCGCCGGCGACCCCGTGCGGGTCGCCGTGGTGCAGGGCAACGTCCCGCGCCTGGGCCTGGCCTTCAACGCGCAGCGTGCGGCGGTCCTGGCCAACCACGTCGCGGCCACGCGCGCGCTCGCCGCCGACGTGCGGGCCGGCCGGGTGGAGCAGCCCGACCTCGTCCTGTGGCCCGAGAACGCCTCCGACATCGACCCCTTCACCGACGCCGGGGCGTACCGCCTGATCGACGAGGCGGTCCGCGACGTCGGGGTGCCGGTGCTGGTCGGCGCCGTCCTGCAGGGGCCGGGCGACAGGATCAGCAACGCGGGCGTGGTGTGGGACCCCGTCGACGGACCGGGAGCGCGCTACGTCAAGCGCCACCCGGTGCCCTTCGGGGAGTACGTCCCGCTGCGCTCCGTCCTGCGCCGCCTCACCGACAAGGTCGACCTCGTGCCCCGCGACTTCGCGGCCGGCGACGAGGTCGGGGTCCTGGACGTCGGTCCGGTGCGCCTGGGCGACGTCATCTGCTTCGAGGTGGCCTACGACGACCTCGTCCGCGACGTCGTCACCGGTGGAGGGCGGCTGGTGGTCGTGCAGACCAACAACGCGACCTTCGGCCGCAGCGGGGAGACCACGCAGCAGCTGGCCATGGGCCGCCTGCGCGCGGTCGAGCACGGCCGGGCGGTCCTCGTCGCGGCGACCAGCGGCATCAGCGCGGTGATCGCCCCCGACGGCGCCCTCGTCGACTCCGCGCCCGTGTTCACGCGCGAGGTGCTGTCCGCACAGGTGCCGACCCGCACCGGTACGACGCCGGCCACCCGCCTGGGAGCGCTGCCGGAGCTGGCCATCTGCCTGGCCGCCCTGGCGTCGGTGCTCCTGGCGGCCCGCCGGCGGCGGTCACCGACGTGAGCCGAGCCCTGGGGCGGGTGCTCGTCGTCGTGCCGACCTACGACGAGCGGGACAACCTCGCGCCGCTGGTCACCCGGCTGTTCGCAGCGGTGCCGGAGGCCGACCTGCTGGTCGTGGACGACGCCAGCCCCGACGGGACCGGGGAGCTGGCCGACGAGCTGGCCGCTGCCGATCCGAGGATCTCCGTGCTGCACCGCGAGGGCAAGGCCGGGCTGGGCGCCGCCTACACCGCGGCCTTCGCCTGGGCGCGCGAGCACGGCTACGACGTCGTCGTGGAGATGGACGCCGACGGCTCCCACCTGCCCGAGCAGCTGCCCCGGCTGCTCACGGCGCTGCAGGACGCCGACCTCGTGCTCGGCTCCCGCTGGGTCCCGGGCGGGTCAGTCGTCAACTGGCCGCGCTCGCGCGAGCTGCTCAGCCGCGGGGGCAACGCCTACACCCGCACGCTGTTGGGGATGCCGCTGAAGGACGCCACGGGCGGCTTCCGCGCCTACCGCCGCAGCGTGCTCGACGAGCTGCCGCTGGCGCAGGTCGCCTCGCAGGGCTACTGCTTCCAGGTCGACCTCGCCTGGCGCACGTGGAAGGCCGGCTACGACGTCGTCGAGGTGCCGATCACCTTCGTCGAGCGGGAGCGGGGGGTGTCCAAGATGAGCCGCGACATCGTGCTCGAGGCGCTGTGGAGGGTGAGCTGGTGGGGACTGCGGCGGAGCCGCGGCCGTCGGGCGGTCCGCGTCCGGACGCAGGCCTAGCCGTGCCGGCCCTGCTCGTGGCGGCCCTGGTGGTCGTCCCCCTCGTCGAGATCTACGTGCTGCTGCAGGTCGGGCAGCTGCTCGGTGTGCTGCCGACCGTGCTCCTGCTGGTCGTCATGTCGCTGCTCGGGGCGTGGCTGCTGCGGCGCGAGGGCGCACGCACGTGGCGGGCGTTCGCCGAGGCGCTGGCCCGAGGTCGACTGCCCGCGGCGGAGGTGGCCGACGGTGCACTGGTCATCTTCGGCGGGGCGCTGCTGCTCACCCCCGGCTTCGCGACCGACGCCCTGGGGCTGCTGTGCGTGGTGCCGCTGAGCCGAGCGGTCCTGCGCCGCCTGCTCACGCGCGTCGTCGCCCGACGCCTGACCGGCTACGGGCTCCTCGGTGGGTTGGCGGCCGGCGGGCTCTCGGGCGGCAGCCGCCCGGGCGGGAGCCGGGTCCGCCCGCCGCGACGCCGTCCCGGTCCCGGCCCGGGCCCGGGTGAGGTGGTCGACGGCGAGGTCGTCCGCGGTCCCGACGACCCGCCCGCGCCCCACGGGCGGTGAGCGGCCGCTCGCGTCCCGTGGGCGGCCGCGGTGCAGCGAGGCACACGGCGTCATGTCATGCTGACCGTGGGCGACCGGGACGAGCAGCGACGGGAGGACCGTGCCCTCCAGCGACGACCGAGCGGACGACTGCTCCGCAGGGCCTCCGGACCTGCTGCGTGACCGGGCCCGGCTCCGCGCGCTCCTCGACTACCGCGCGGCCGGTCCCCTGGCCGACCCCGGGCTCGACGTCGACCGGCTGCTGGAGCGGTTGAGCCTCGAGCTGCGCACGCAGCTCAACGCCGTCCTCGGGTTCGCGCAGCTGCTGCGGCTCGACGTCAGCGAGGGTGACCGCCAGGCGGCCGTCGACGAGATCCTGCGGGCGGGCGGCGAGCTGCAGGTGGTGCTGGCCCGGCTGGTCGGCGGCGGGGAGCTGCCGGCCCCGCTGGCCGCCGCCGCGCCCGTCGACCTGCGGGAGGTGACCCGCAGCGCGGTGGCGGGGACGACGTCCGCCGCCGGACCGCGGGTCGAGGTGCGGGAGGACCCGACACCCGGCCCGGACGTGCTGATCTCCGCCGACCCGGACCTGCTCGACGCGGTCGTGCGGGAGGCGGTGCAGGCCGCCGTCCGCCGGGCGCGTTCCACCGTCTCCTGGTCCTGCGTGCCCGGGCAGGGCCGTGCCGTGCTGACGCTGGTCGCCGACGGCCCGCCCGCGCACGGCGCCTCGGCGCCGACGGACCTGGGCCTGGCCGTCGCCCGTCGGCTGGCCGGCCTGCTCGAGGGCAGCCTGTCGACGGTGCCGCGGCCGGACGGCGAGCCGGTCCTGGTGCTCGAGCTGCCGGGCGCCGGAGCCGAGCCGTCGGCCGCTGCTCCGGCGCCGGCCGACCTGTCGGTGCTCTACGTCGAGGACAACGACTCCAACGTGCGGCTGGTCGAGCGGCTGCTCGCGCGCCGGCCGGGCACCTCGCTGCACGTGGCCCGCACGGGGGAGGAGGGCCTGGCCCTCGCGCGCTCCCGGCGGCCCGACCTGGTCCTGCTCGACCTGCACCTGCCCGACCTGCCCGGCGAGGAGGTCCTGGACCGGCTGCTCGCCGAGCAGGGCCTGCCGGTCGCGGTCCTGAGCGCGGACGCCCTGCCGGCCAGGGTCGACGAGGTGCTCGGCCGCGGCGCCGTCGCCTACCTCACCAAGCCGCTGGTCGTCGCAGAGCTCTACGCCGTGCTCGACGCCGTGCAGGCGCGGCGCCACGGGGAGCAGGCGTCCTGACCGCGTTGCTGAGCGCGGCCCACCCGACCGCGCAGCTGCTCGTCGTCGACGACGAGCCGGCCAACCTCGACCTGATGCGCCAGGTGCTGACGCGCGCGGGGTACGAGCGCGTGACCTGCTCGGGCGACCCGCGGGACGCGCTGGAGCGCCTGGACGACCTGGCGCCCGACCTCGTCCTGCTCGACCTGCACATGCCCGTCCTGGACGGCTTCGCGGTGCTCGAGCAGCTGGCCGAGCGGGTGCCGGCCGAGCAGTACCTGCCCCGGCTGGTCATCACCGCCGACTCGACGCCGCAGACGCGCCGCCGCGCCCTGTCGCTCGGCGCGCACGACTTCCTCACCAAGCCGATCGACGTGGTCGAGACCACGCTGCGGGTCGCGAACCTGCTGCACACCCGTGCGCTGCACACCAGCCTGCAGGAGCACAACGCCCAGCTCGAGCAGGCGGTCCGGCTCCGCACCTGGGAGCTCGAGCGCGCGCAGCACGACGTGACGGTGCGCCTGGGCCGGGTCGCGGAGTACCGGGACGACGACACCGCCGAGCACACCAACCGCGTCGGCGCGACGGCCGCCGCACTCGCCCGGGCCGTCGGCCTGCCGCCGGACGAGGTGGAGCTGGTGGCCGCCGCGGCCCCGCTGCACGACATCGGCAAGGTCGCCGTCCCCGACGCCGTCCTGCTCAAGCCCGGCCCGCTGACCGACGACGAGCGCGCCGTCATGCGCACGCACGCCCTCATCGGCGCGCGCATCCTCAGCGGCGGCAGCTCGCGGCTGGTGCGGCTCGCGGAGGAGATGGCGCTGTCGCACCACGAGCGGTGGGACGGCGGCGGCTACCCGTCCGGCCTGGCGGGGGAGGCGATCCCGCTCGGTGGCCGACTGGTGGCGGTGGCGGACGTCTTCGACGCGCTGATCAGCCCCCGCCCGTACAAGGACGCCTGGCCGGTCGAGCGGGCGGTCGCCACGATGCGGTCCGAGCGCGGGCGGCACTTCGACCCGCAGCTGCTCGACCTGTTCCTGGCCGAGCTGCACCACCACAGCCCCGGGGAGTGAGCCCGGTCAGGACGGCGGCGGAGGTGCTTCCGGCAGGGCCACGGTGAAGGTCGTGCCGAGCCCGGGCCGGCTGTCGACCTCGAGCTGACCGCCCATGGCGACGACGAGGTGCCGGGCGACGACCAGTCCCAGGCCGGTCCCGCCGACCCCGGTGGTCGGCGCGCTCAGCCTCTCGAACGGGGTGAACAGCCGGTCGACGTCGTCGGCGGACATCCCGGCCCCGGTGTCGCGCACGGCCAGGCGGACGGCGTCGGGACTGCGGCTGACCGACAGCACCAGCTCGCCCCCCGGCCGGTTGTACTTGACGGCGTTCGACACGAGGTTGACGAGGACCTGCCGGAGCCGGGAGCGGTCGGCGAGCACTCTCGTGCGCTCGCCTGCGGTCCTGTCCTCCACCGTCAGGGAGCGGGCCTGCGCGAGCGGCTGCATCATGGCGAGCACCTCGGCGCACAGGTCGGCGACCGGCAGCGCCGCGACCTCCAGGTGCAGCTCACCCGCCTCGATCCGGCCGATGTCGAGCAGCTCGTCCACGAGGGTGACCAGGTGCCGGCCGGCCGCCAGGATCTGCTCCACGGACTCGGCGGTGCCGGCGTCCGACGCCTCCAGCTCGAGGAGCTGGCCGAAGCCGAGGATCGCGTTCAGCGGCGTCCGCAGCTCGTGGCTCATCCGCGACAGGAACGTGCTCTTCTCCTGGCTCACCGCTGCCAGCCCGCGCTTCTCGCGCAGCCGCACGGTCTCCATGCGCTCCACCATGCCGGACAGCAGCGTGTCCGCGGCTGCGGCGGCCTCCGCTGCCGTCGGCGGACGGACGCCGGACGACGGCGCCAGGCGGGCGGCCACGGCCGCCGCGTCCGGGTGCGCGCTGCGCTCCACCGCCTCTCGTACGACCTGCGCGGCCGCCGACGCCACCTGCGGGTCGACGCTCCACACGACGTCGAACAGCCGGTCGGCCTCCAGCAGCGGCTCGTCGCGGCGGCCGTGCGCGTCCCCGTCGAGGCCGCACAGGGTGATCGCCAGGCCCGGACCGACCGCGAGCACGAACCACTCCTGTGCCAGCGGGTCGCCGGTGCGCAGCCGCAGCCCGACGTGGTCGACGTCGTCGCTCAACGGCTCCTGCCCGGCGAAGACCGCGATGACGTCGTTGTCGCCGGCGAGCCCGAGGTAGCGGTCGCGCTCGACCGCCCAGTGCCGGCCGTGCTGGAAGCCCGACACGAGCACGCAGCGCTCCGGCGAGCGCTCCACCAGCGTCTCCACCAGGTGGCTGCAGGCGACCAGCGTCGCCTTGGTCGCCCGCATCACCGGCAGGTCGGGGTGCACCTCGCGCAGGCGGTCGAACAGGGAGTCCTCGACGGGGAGCCGGCCGCGCGCCGGCATGCGGGTCATGCTCGGCAGTCTGACGCCTGATGCGCAGCGCAGTCACCTCGGCACGCTGCGACACCGGAGCTGCGGCACCGGCGGGCGCAGGACGGGTGGCCGTCCCCCTGCCGCGACAGCACGACGGGCCGCCCCCGGAAGGGGGCGGCCCGTCGATGACGTGCGCGGAGCTGCTAGGCGCTCTTCTTGTCCTTGGCGCGCTCGCTCTTCAGCGCGGCCTTGACCTTGCCCTGGTGCTCGTGCAGGACGGCCAGGCGCTCGGCGAGGACCTCCTCGAGCTCCTCGGTGGAGCGGCGCTCGAGCAGCATGTCCCAGTGGGTGCGGGCCGGCTTGCCCTTCTTCTCCTCGGGCGGCGCACCGTCGCGCAGCAGCGCGGGGGCGCCGCACACCTTGCACTCCCACGTCGAGGGGATGTCGGCCTCTGCGGCGAAGGGCACCGCGGTCTCGTGGCCGCTCGGGCAGTCGTACACCGTGCGCAGACGAGGCGCGAACTCGGTGTGGCGGTCGCTCTCGTAGCTCACAGCTCCGAGGCGAGTGCCTCGCAGAACGCGGTCGCTCATGGTGCCTCCCGGGTCAGGACGTCTGCTCGTGTCAACGTCCAGAGCCCCCTTGCGATTCCCCCTCACCTGCGGCCGAACACTGCCCCAGCCGGGTGAGAGCCGGGCCGGGCGGCTCGAGGGACGGCTCTGCGGACCGTCGCTGCGCAGCCGGGCTCGTGAGCAGCGCCGACGCCCAGAACGCGCCGTCCCGGCCTCGCGCGACGGTGGCGGAGGTCACGTGCGCCGGGGATGCCGCTCCCGGCCGCGCTGGAACAATGGTCTTCGCGCAGCGCGTTCTGGCTGTGGAGTCGTGCCGTCGATCGTGGGGAGTGCCCGGTGTCCGACCAGCAGACGAGCGGGCGGCCGTTGCGGGTCGCCATCGTCGGCGCAGGGCCTGCGGGCATCTACGCCGCCGACGTCCTGATGAAGTCCGGCACCGACGTGTCCATCGACCTGTTCGAGCGCCAGCCGGCACCGTTCGGCCTGATCCGCTACGGGGTCGCCCCGGACCACCCGCGCATCAAGGGCATCGTCAAGGCCCTGCACCAGGTGCTGTCGAAGCCGCAGGTCCGGCTGCTCGGCAACATCGAGTACGGCGTCGACGTCAAGCTCGACGAGCTGCGGCGCTACTACGACGCTGTCGTGTTCACGACCGGCGCCGAGAAGGACCGCGACCTCGACGTGCCGGGGGTCGACCTGCCCGGCAGCTTCGGCGGCGCGGAGTTCGTCTCCTGGTTCGACGGCCACCCGGACGTGCCGCGCGAGTGGCCCCTGGAGGCGGAGTCGATCGCTGTCGTCGGTGCCGGCAACGTCGGCCTCGACGTCGCCCGGATGCTCTCGAAGACCGCCGACGAGCTGCTCGTCACCGAGATCCCGGACAACGTCTACCAGGGCCTCAGGGCCAGCCCCGTGCGGGAGGTCCACGTCTTCGCCCGACGCGGTCCGGCGCAGGCCAAGTTCACGCCGCTCGAGCTGCGCGAGCTGGACCACTCGCCCAACGTCGAGGTGCTCGTCAACCCCGAGGACATCGAGTACGACGACGGCTCCATCGCCGCGATCAACTCCGACAACCAGACCAAGCTGGTCGTCCGCGAGCTCGAGAAGTACGCGATGCGCACCGCCGACAAGGGCGAGGGCGAGCGCCCCCGCAAGCTGTGGCTGCACTTCTTCGAGTCGCCCGTCGAGATCCTCGGCGACGGCAAGGTCGAGGCCTTCCGGACCGAGCGCACCGAGCTCACCGGCGACGGCGGCGTCCAGGGCACCGGCGTCACTCGGGACTGGCCGGTGCAGGCGGTCTACCGGTGCGTCGGCTACCGCTCGACCGAGCTGCCGGGCCTGCCCTGGGACAGCCGCAACCACGTCGTGCCGCACGCCGCCGGACGGGTGCTGGACCTGGACGGGGCACCGCTGCCGGGCGTCTACGTCAACGGTTGGGTCAAGCGCGGTCCGGTCGGCCTGATCGGCCACACCAAGGGTGATGCCATCGAGACGGTCGGCTCGATGCTCGAGGACCTCGGCAGCCTGCCGGCGGCCGCCGAGCCCGCTCCCGAGGCGGTGCTGGAGTTCTTGCACGCCCGCGGCATCGAGTACACGACGTGGGAGGGCTGGCAGCTGCTCGACGCGCACGAGCTGGCGCTCGGTGAGGCGTACGGGCTGGTCGGCGAGCAGGCGCGCGAGCGGATCAAGGTCGTCGACCGACGGACGATGATCGACGTCTCGCGCGCCGTCGAGGCGGTGCAGGCGGGGGAGCCCGGCGCCGAGCGTCAGCTCGACGAGGCGCTGGAGCGGGCCGACGAGCAGATCGAGGCCGCTCTGGAGGCCTCGCAGGCCTGAGCCGTCGCCGGGCGCCCGCAAGGGTGGGCTGCGGCGACGGGAGGAAGAAGTGGCCTGCAGGAAAGCCCGCAGGCCGGCTGGATGAGGGACCGTCGTGCGGTGCGTCACGCCCGCCCGGCTCCCGTCCCCGCCCGGCAGGCCGCGAGGCGGGTGGTGCAGGCGCTCACCGCGTGCCTGTCGCTGCTCCTCACGGCCCTGCTGCCGGCCCCGTCCGCGGTCGCCGCCGTCCCCGCGGGGTTCGCCGAGACGGTCCTGGCCACCGACCTGCGCCTGGGCACCGGCATGGAGTTCGCGCCGGACGGCCGGCTGTTCGTGCTCTCGCAGGACGGCGTGGTGCGGATCGTCTCGGACGGCCGGCTGCTGCCGACGCCGTTCCTGCGCCTGCCCGGCGTCGACGCGCGCGGCGAGCGCGGCCTGCTGGGTCTGACCTTCGACCCGGCGTTCGCCGTGAACGGCTACGTCTACCTCTACTACACCGTCGGCGGGACCTCGCCGCACAACCGCGTCAGTCGGGTCGTCGCCTCGGGCGACGTCGCCCTGACCTCCGGCGGCGCCCTGGTCGAGACGGTGCTGATGGAGCTGGAGCCGCTGCGCTCGGACAGCTTCATCCACAACGGGGGAGCGCTCGCCTTCGGCCCGGACGGCATGCTCCACATCGCCGTCGGCGACAACGCGGCGGGAGCGCGTGCGCAGACGCTCGACAACCGCTTCGGCAAGATCCTGCGGATCGCGCGGAACGGCACGGTGCCGCTCGACAACCCCTTCGTCGGCCGCGGTGCCGAGGGCGCCAACCGCGCCATCTGGGCGCTCGGGCTGCGCAACCCGTTCGCCCTGACCTTCTCGCGCGCCGGTGTGCTGCACATCAACGACGTCGGCCAGAACGCCTGGGAGGAGGTCGACGTCGGCCGGGCGGGGGCGAACTACGGATGGCCGACGACCGAGGGACCGACCACCGACAGCCGCTTCACCTCACCGCTGTACGCCTACGCGCACAGCGGCACCGGCGTCACCGGGTGCGCGATCACGGGCGGCGCCTTCTACGAGCCACCGGTGCCGGGCTATCCCAGCGACCACGTCGGCGACTACTTCTTCGCCGACTACTGCTCCAACTGGATCAAGCGCCGGGACGCCTCCGGCACCGTGAGCGACGTCGTCACCTCGTCGGCGGCGAACCCGATCGCCGTCGAGGTGGGGCCGGACGGCGACGTCCACTACCTCACGCGACGCCCCGACTCGGGCAGCACGCTGGTCCGGGTCGACTTCACCGGCGGCTCGGCCGCGACCATCACCGGCCAGCCGAGCAGCACGACGGTGAGCGTCGGGGAGCCGGCGGTCTTCAGCGTCACGGCCGTCGGGGCGGCGCCGCTGAGCTACCAGTGGCAGCGCAACGGGGTCGACGTGCCGGGCGCGACGGCAGCCACCTACCGGCTGGCGTCGGCGACGTCGACCGACAGCGGCGCGCGCTTCCGCGTCGTGGTCCGCAACGCGACGAGCACCGCCACGAGCGCCGCAGCGACGCTGACCGTGACGTCGGACCGGCGGCCCAGCGCCGTCATCAGCACGCCGGCGGCGGGTGCGACCTACGCCGGCGGTACCACGATCACCTTCGCCGGCTCCGGCAGCGACCCGGAGGACGGCACCCTGCCGGCGACCGCGCTGACCTGGCGGATCGACTTCCACCACGCCGACCACACCCACCCGTTCCTGCCCCCGGTCAGCGGGGTGAGCAGCGGCAGCGCTGCGGTGCCGGTCAGCGGGCACGTCGACAGCAACGTCTGGTACCGGATCCACCTGCAGGTGCGCGACAGCGCCGGCCTGGTCGGGGAGTCCTTCCGCGACGTCGTCCCGCGCACCGCGGGGCTCACGGTCACGACGGTCCCCGCCGGGCTGCGGGTCGACGTCGACGGGCAGCCCCGGACCGCGCCGTACACCGAGTCGGCCGTCGTGGGACTGCGGCGCTCGCTGGCCGCCCCGCTCGTGCAGCAGGCGGGCGGCGTCGAGTACGAGTTCGCGGGGTGGTCCGACGGCGGCGCGGCGAGCCACGACATCACGACGGCGGCCACCGCCACGACGTACACCGCGACCTACCGCGCGCGGGGACGCATCCTGACGCTGACCCCGGCGGCCGACACCACCGCCCGGCAGCAGGCGCCGACGACCGCCGGGGGCGCGCTGAGCTCGCTGGCCGCCGACACCCAGTCGGTGACGGGAGACCCGGCCACCCGCGTCACGTCGTACCTGCGCTTCAGCGTGCCGGCGCTCGCCGCGGGCGAGTCGATCGCCAGCGCCGCGCTGAGCCTGCAGGTCACGAACGCCACTGGAGACGGTCCGGAGCTGTGGCGCACGGCCGACTCGTGGTCCGAGAGCGCCCTGACCTGGGCCGCAGGGCAGCCCGCGCGCACGGGGACCGCTGCCGTCGGGGACTTCGGGAGCATGGCGACCGGCCGGGTCAGCACGCCGGTGACCGGGGTCACCGGCGCCGGCCAGGTCTCCCTGCAGCTGTTCGCCGACAGCGGTGACGGTGTCACGGTCGCCTCCCGCGAGGCGGTCGCGGAGAGCCGGCCGCAGCTGCGGCTGCTCGTCCGGACGGCGTCCGGGCCGTCGGCGCCGACGTCGGTGACCGCGGTGCGCAGTGATGCCGCGCGCACGGCGACGCTGCGGTGGGCGCCGCCGACCACGGACGGCGGGACGGCGATCACGGGCTACCGGGTCTCCCGCGACGGGTTCGACACCGCAGCGGTGGGGCCGTGGTCGACGACCGTGGCGGCGACCGCACGGGAGCTCACCTTCACCGGCCTGGCCCCCGGCTCGACCTACCTGCTCGCCGTGCAGGCGGTCACCGCCGGCACGACGGGACCGGCAGGGACGGCCCTGGTGACGATGGCCGGCCGGACGCTGACGCTGGTGGCCACCGCCGACACGATGGCGCGCGAGCAGGTCCCGACGACGGCGTACGGCAGCGCGACGACGCTGCTGGCCGACGGGCAGGAGGTCTCCGGCGTCCCCTCGCGCGTGTCGTCCTACCTGCGCTTCCCGGTCCCGGCGCTGGCAGCGGGGGAGTCCGTGGCGGCGAGCCGCCTCGTCCTGCGGGTCACCAACCCCACCACGGACGGCCCGGTCCTCTGGCGCACGGCGACGTCCTGGTCGGAGAGCGCCCTCACCTGGAGCTCCGGGCAGCCGGTGCGCACGGGGACGGCTGCCGTCGGGGACTTCCCCGCCCTGGCCAACGGGCGGGCCACCACCCAGGTGGCCGGTGTCACGGGGGCCGGAGAGGTCTCGCTGCAGCTCCACGCCCCCACGGGCGACGGC
This sequence comes from uncultured Frankineae bacterium, assembly GCA_902805775.1. Lineage (GTDB taxonomy): Bacteria > Actinomycetota > Actinomycetes > Mycobacteriales > SCTD01 > SCTD01. Next base: position 51,450 of record CADCUB010000001.1, read on the forward strand.
GTGGCCTTCAGCTCCCGGGAGGTCCCCGCCGCAGCCGACCGTCCGACCCTGGTGGTCAGCGTCGCTCCGCCACCCTGACGTCGGCGGCGGGCGGGGCGTCGGGGCCCTGCACGCCGCGGGCGGCCTGGGAGGCGTCGTAGGAGCGGGCCCTCAGCGCGCGGAACAGCTCGGTGTGCCGCAGGTCGTCCGCGCCGACCGTCGGGGCGAAGGCGAGGTCCTCGCCGTCGACGGGCGCGCCGAGGACGAGCGTCCCCCACTGCTGCCAGCGCCCCAGCGGCGAGGCGACGAGCATCGTGAAGCCGCCGCTGGTCGGCCGGGCGCCGAGCAGCACGAGCCGGCCCGAGCCGGTGCGGTGGGGGAGCACCGCCGACCACGTGCCGGCCACGACGGACGGGGCGAAGGTGTAGCGCCAGGCGCTGTTGACCAGCAGGTCGAGGGGCGCGCCGTCGACGCCGAGGCCGGGCAGGCGCAGCGCGAGGCCGTCGACGTCGGGCAGGGGAGCGGGCAGTCCGGCGCCTCGGGAGAGCCGGACCACGCCGGGATGCACGGCCGGCTCGTCGAGCAGGCGGGCGCCGGTGCCGAGCCCGCCACTGACGGTCAGGGTGGCCGTACGGGTGGTGCCCCGCGGGTGGAAGACGCGGGCACCGCGCAGGGCGGTCCCGGCCGCGAGGGTCGTCGCGATCACGGTACGGGGCAGGCTCAGCACGTCCACGCGACGGGCGTACCCGGTGGGAGGCCGCGCACCGGACCCGGCGCGCGTGCCAGCGGCCACATCGGAGGGGGCCGGGCGGGTCAGCCCCCCGTGCGCTCCAGGTCGGTCGGCTCCCAGGTCGGGCCGTCGACCCGCGGGCCGTCCTCGGTCCAGACCAGCGGGTCCACGCACATGCGCCGGGCCGTCTGCGCGACGTCCCAGGCGTGGTAGACGAGCACGTCCGCCCCGTGCGGTCCGGTGACGACGCTGTTGTGGCCGGGCCCCACGACCTGCCCGGGGACGGTCGCCAGGATCGGGCCGTCCCCGTGACCGGTCCAGGGCCCGAGGGGGGTGTCGGCGACCGCGACGCCCACCCCGTAGGTCGGCTCGAGCCAGGAGCCGCCGGAGTAGAAGCACCAGTAGCGACCGTCGTGGTGGCGGACGAACGGGCCTTCCAGGGTGTGCCAGTCGTAGGTCTGGCCGTACATCTGCCGACCGCGCAGGAACAGCTGCCAGTCGTCGCTGGGCGTCAGCACCGACCGTGGCTCACCGGCGAGGCGGCTCATCGTCTCCAGCCGGTCGACGGCGAGCATGGTCCCGACGCGCTCGCCCTCGAGCACGTCACGGGCGTAGAACAGGTACCAGGTGCCGTCGTCGTCGCGGAACGGGTGCGGGTCGATGGCGAAGCGCTCGGTCGGGGTGAGGTCGACGCCCTGGTCGACGTACGGCCCGACGGGCGAGTCGGCGACCGCCACCCGCAGCGAGTGCCCGACGTCGCCCTCGCCGCAGGAGTAGTACATCCACCAGCGCCCGTCGTGCTCGGCGACCTCGGGGGCCCAGAAGTCGCTGCCGCAGCCGGAGGGGCGCTCGAGCGCGCCGCCGACCGAGCGCCAGGAGACCAGGTCGTCGGAGACGAGCACCTCGAAGGCGCGCTCGTCCTGCACCGAGCCGGTGCCGATCGCGACGTAGCGGCTGCCGGAGGACGGCGCCTGCATCACGAAGGGGTCGGCGAAGTAGCCCTCGTGGACGGGGTTGCGGTAGGGGAGGCTCACAGCGGCGCCCTTCCCCGGCTCGTCGCGCCCTACCGTCCCCGCGCGGTCCTGCGGGAGCTCCTCAGCCGCAGCCAGCGCAGGACGACGCCGACCGCGTAGACGGCTGCGCCGCCCAGCACCGACTGCCAGGGCAGCGTCAGGACGAGCGCCGTGCAGCCGAGGACGCCCACGGCCTGCAGCGCACGCGGGGTGCGCCGGTGGGGCGGGGTCTGGGTGAAGGCGGCGAGGTTGGCCACCAGGTAGTAGACGAGCACGCCGAACGACGAGAAGCCGATGACCTCGCGCAGGTCGCCCAGCAGCACGACGACGCTGACGACGAGCCCGAGCGTCGCGACCGCGGCGTGCGGCACCTGCCGGGCGGGGTGGACGGTGGCCAGCCAGCGCGGCAGGTCGCCGGTGCGGGCCATCGCCAGCGTCGTGCGCCCGACGCCGGCCACCAGGGCCAGCAGGGCGCCCAGGGCAGCCGCGGCAGCGCCCAGCCGGACCACCGGGACGGTGGCGTCCCAGCCGGCGGCGTCGACGGCCGCCGTCAGCGGCTCGGTGCTGCGGGCGATCCCGTCCGGACCCAGGACGCTCAGCAGGCTGAGCGCCACGAGCAGGTAGACGACCAGGACGATCCCGAGGGCGGTGGCGACGGCCCGGGGGATGGTCCGGGGAGGGTCGCGGACCTCCTCGGCGAGGGTGGTGACGCGGGCGTAGCCGGCGAAGGCGAAGAACAGCAGCCCGGCGGACTGCAGCACGCCGTACCAGCCCGCCTCCAGCAGAGCGCCTCCGGGGACGAGGTCGCTGCGGGCCGTCCCGCCGGCCAGGCCGGCGAGCACGACCACCAGCAGCGAGGCGAGCACGCCGGCGACGAGCCACCGGGTGAGCCGCGCGGTGCGGGTGATGCCCGCGAGGTCGACCGCGGTCAGCGCCAGGACGGCCGCCACGGCGGTCGGTCGCACCCAGCCCTCGGGCGCGACGTAGGTGGCGAAGGTCAGCGCCATGGCCGCGCAGCTGGCGGTCTTGCCGACGACGAAGCCCCAGCCGGCCAGGAAGCCGGTCCACTCGCCGAGCCGCTCGCGGGCCGGCACGTACGTCCCGCCCGAGGTCGGGTACTGCGCGGCCAGCTGGGCGGAGGACATCGCGTTGCACAGGGCCACCGCAGCGGCGATCGCCAGCCCGAGGAGCAGACCGGAGCCGGCCGCCCGGGCAGCCGGCGCGAAGGCCGCGAACACCCCCGCGCCCAGCATCGAGCCGAGCCCGAGCAGCACGGCGTCGGAGAGGCCGAGGCGCCGGGCCAGCTCGGGCGGCGGGGGCGAGGCGCTCACGGGGCTGCTCTACCACGCACGGGCGGTGTCGCGACCTGCGCGAACACCCCCGCGCACGCCGCGCAGCGCTCTAGCATCGCCCGCATGGCCGGCTGGCAGCGGCGAGCGAAGGACCTCCTCCGCATCAAGGCGCATCCCGTGTGGGAGGCGGCCTACGTGTTCAAGCACCCGTGCAACCGCGGACATCGCCTGCGTGCCGTCGCGCGCGCCGCGCGGTTCCGGGTGGCGAGCCGCTGGCTCAAGCGGCCGTGCGTGGCGCAGGTCGGTGCGCACTCCAGGATCATCGCCTATCCGGGGGAGACCAACTCCCGGCACGCCTTCCGGCACAACCCCCCCAACTGGCCGCAGATGGGCGTCTGGCAGCAGTACCTCGAGCCTGGCGACCTCTTCGTGGACGTCGGCGCGAACATCGGCATCTACACGATCTTCGCCAAGGACCTGGGCGCGGAGGTCGTCGCCGTGGAGCCGACGCCCAACGCCGACCGTGTCCGCGAGAACCTCGCGCTGAACGGCTACGGCGCGACGGTCCTGCAGAAGGCGGTCGCCGACCGGCCGGGACGCCTGCGCATGACCGACGATCTCGACAGCTTCAACCACCTCATCGACGACCCGGACCGGGGCATCGTGGTCGAGGCGACGACCCTCGACGACGTCCTGGCCGATCGCACCGCGCGCGTGAAGATCGACGTCGAGGGTGCTGAGCGCCTCGTCCTCGAGGGAGCCGGGCGCGCCCTGTCCGAGCACCGCATCACGATGATGCAGATCGAGTGGGCCCCTCGGCGAGCGATGCTGACGCTGGGCGGGACGCTCACCCCGGTGGCGGACATCCTGCGGAAGCACGACTACGTCCTCTACTGGGCGGACAGGGCTGCTGGGCTGCACGCCCTGCAGGGCGACACCTCGCCGACGACGGACGTGTTCGCCTTCCCGCGAGAGCTGGCTCCCGCAGTGTCCTGACCGACTGCCGGGCAGCGTGCGGCGGCGAGGTCCGGAGGTCACGGACCGCCGATAATCGACATTATGTCAGGAAGCGGATCCCTGGGCTCTGTCCACCGCTGCTGCCCCGCGACTCTCCGCGGCCGGCGAGACGGACCGCCACCCCGGTCTGTCGAGGCGCGCGCCGACGGTCTGCGCAGCGGGTCCGGACGGCTGGATCTCGGCCCACACGGCATCCAGGGACAGGCCGAGGACGTCGGCGATGGCCGCGACGGTCGGGAACGCGGGGGTCGCGACGCGGCCCGTCTCGATCTTCCGGAGGGTCTCCGGTGAGACCCGCGCGTCGAGGGCGGTCTGGAGCATCGAGCGCTCCCCCCTGGCGCGTCGCAGGACGGCGCCCAGGCGCTGTCCGCGCTCGACCTCCGCAGCGGAGAGCGGCAACCTGACCATGCTCCCGAACATAGTACCGGTATGGTCTGACCGGTATAGCAGTTGGAGCGCCGGAGGCAGCCATGGTCGAGATCCTGACCCCCACCGGCGTGAGCCGGGCGCGAGAGACAGGTGCCCTGGTCGCCCGCATCCTGCAGGCGCTGAAGGAGCGCACCGAGGTCGGCACGAACCTGCTGGACATCGACCGGTGGACGCGAGACATGATCGTCGAGGCCGGCGCGCAGTCCTGCTACGTCGACTACGCGCCGTCCTTCGGACGCGGGCCGTTCGGCCACTACATCTGCACGTCCGTCAACGACGCGGTGCTCCACGGCCTGCCCTACGACTACCGGCTCGCCGACGGCGACCTGCTGTCGCTCGACCTGGCCGTCAGCAGGAACGGGATCGCCGCCGACTCCGCCATCAGCTTCCTCGTCGGCGACGCGACGCACCCGGAGAGCGTCGCCATGATCGACACCACCCGACGCGCCCTCAGCGCGGGTGTCGCCGCCGCCCGACCCGGGGCCCGCGTCGGGGACGTCTCGTACGCCATCGGCTCGGTCCTCAGCCAGGCCGGGTATCCGATCAACACCGAGTTCGGCGGTCACGGCATCGGCTCGACGATGCACCAGGACCCGCACGTCTCCAACACGGGACGGCCCGGCCAGGGGTACGAGCTCCGGCCCGGGCTGCTGCTGGCACTGGAGCCCTGGGTCATGGCGGACACCGCCCGGCTCGTCACGGACGCCGACGGATGGACCCTCCGCAGTGCGACGGGCTGCCGGACAGCACACAGCGAGCACACGATCGCCATCACCCTCTACGGCGCCGAGATCCTCACCCTGCCGAAGCAGGTGCAGGTGTGATGTAGGAGGACGCCACGCACTCCGCCTCGACACGGTCGCGGCCCCCGACGTCCAGCGGCAGGCCGGGCCGCGAGTCGCTCAGGTGCTCGGCGACCGCTCGGCCGACGTCGCCCGATCCTCCGACCGGCTGGGTCCGGAGGTCCTGCGCCGCCGATGATCTCGTGTCGGGACGCGGTCCCCGCCCCGCTCAGCCGCTGCTGCCCCGCAGCTCTCCCGCACGACCAGCTCGTAGCCGCAGGTGAGCTGCTCCTCGCTCGAGCGCTCACCGGCGACCAGCGCCAGGAGCCGGTCGACGGCTGTACGCGCGATCGCCAGCTTGTCCGGGCGCACGGTGGTCAGCGCCGGCGTGTAGTACGCCGCCTCGGCGATGTCGTCCCAGCCGACGACGGCGATGTCGTCGGGCACCCGCAGCCCGGCGGCGTGGATCGCCCGCATGGCGCTGAGCGCGAGGACGTCGTTGAAGCAGAACATCGCGTCGACCGGCGGGCCGCTGGTCAGCAGCGCCTCGACCGCGGCGTAGGCGGAGCGGTGCGACCACCTGCCGGTCCTGCCGGTGGTGATCTCGAGCTCCGGCTGCCGCGGCAGCCCGGCGTCGTCCAGCGCCTGCCGGTGACCGGCGAGGCGACGCACCGCCGGTCCGAGGTTGTCGGTCGCGAGGTCGGCGCCGACGGCCGCCACGCGTCGGCGCCCCAGCCGCAGCAGGTGGGCCGTCGCCTCCCGGGCCGCGGCGACGTTGTCCATGGAGACGTGCAGAAGGCCGCCGCCGGTCTCGATGCGCTCACCCAGCAGGACCGTGGGGATCTCCGGCGCGCGGGCCCGCAGGTCGGCTGCGGTGAGCGCCATCGGGCTCAGGACCAGCCCGTCGATGACGTTGGAGTGGTAGCCCTCGAGCACGAGCTTCTCGCGCTCGCGGGTGGCGCCGGTCTGCTCGACGAGCAGGGTCACGCCGCGCTCGCTGGCGGCCTGCTCGACGAGGTCGGCCAGCTCGGCGAAGTACGGCGCGGCGATCTCCGGCACCGCCAGCCCGATGATGCCGGTGCGTCCCTGGCGCAGCGACTGCGCGCTGACGTTCGGCCGGTACCGCAGCTCGTCGATCGCCGACTGCACGCGCCGCCGGGTGTCGTCGCTGACGTGCACGTAGCCGCTGACGACGTTCGACACGGTGCGCGGCGACACCCCGGCGCGCGCGGCGACGTCGCGCATGCTCACCGCCACGAGGGACCCCCTGTCGAGACGCTGGTCCGGGCACACTAGCCAGTCCGCTCCGTCCGCGGGCCGGGCTCGTCGTCACTGCTCGGCGACCTCCAGCAGCGCCCTGGTGAGGGCGGCCGCGGCGGCGTCCTCCGGGCCGGCGGTGCGCAGCCGGAACGTCGTGATGGTCACCGCTCCTCCGCTCCACGGGACCGTGATCGTCGTGCTGGCCCGGTGCTGCAGCCAGCCGGCGAACACCGCCGAGTGCAGGTGCGCCGGCCGCAAGGGGGCGGGCAGGAAGTCGATGACCAGGTCGCCGATGACGCGCTCGTACGCCAGGTCGAGCAGCGGCCCGCCCGGCAGCGCGGCCAACGGACCGCGCCGCCGGATCCAGTCGAAGCGCGGCACCCAGTCGCCGTCCCCCTCGCGTGGTGACAGCCGGGCCAGCAGCGGCGCGGCGAAGGCCCCGCCGAGTGCCGAGGCGTCCTCCGCGACGACGAGCACCCGGCCGCCGCGGCGGGCGTGCGCCTGCGCCGGTTCGTCGAAGCAGCGGGTGACGAGCAGCACGTCGTCGCCGGCCGCCGTCAGCGTCGGCACCTCGAGCCCGGTCAGCCAGCTCGCGAGCACCGCGTCGGCGGTCTGCACCGGGCGCTCCCGCGCGACCACCGGAGGCAGCACGGCGAGCTCGGCGACGTCGCGTCCCTGCAGGGATCCCCCGATGTGCAGCTCGGCGCGCACCTCGGCCATCGACACCTGCTCGGGCAGGCGCACGGTGACGGTCAGCGTCGACCGGCGGGACAGGTCCACCGGCAGGCGGACCGGCTCCCGGCCGGGGGCGCCCACCTGCACCTCCCCCGGTCCGGAGCTGCCCGGCTCGGGCACCACGTCCAGGGTGAGCGACATCTCCTGGCCCGGGAAGCCGGCGTACGCCGCCGGCCGCAGCACGACGCAGGACGGTCCGTTGACCAGCGCCAGCTCGTCGGCGAACGCCCGCGGGCGACGGTCCATGTCGAACAGGCCGTTGGCCTCCCACTGCACGTCGCTGAGCTGCGTCAGCACGTACCCGGCGATCTCCGGCCGGCGCCGGAGCGACCCGATCTGGTAGCGGGTGGCCAGCAGCTGCTGGCGCTGGGTGGCCGCGACGAACTGCGACCACGAGCCGAACACCTCGCCGAGGCCGAGCCGGGTGAACCGGGCCACCACGCCGGTGGCGTGCGCCGCGCCGAACGCCCACTCGAGCCCGGCCTCGGCCCACCACGGGTCGGCGCCGTCGGGGCCGAGGGCGTTGGTCATGTCGGGCAGTCCCCAGTTGCCGAACTCCGAGACGACCAGCGGCTCCTCCCCCGTGCGCTCGGCGTCGCCGTACGGGCTGAACGTCCACGGCGGCCGGCCGGCGAACTCGTCGACCCACTCGTCCCAGGCCGCCCGCCGCTCGGGGATGCCGCGGTAGACGTGGAAGTCGTCGAGGTCGCTGCGCACGTGGAAGTTGGACTCGCACGCCGAGTTGTCGACGACCAGCGTGTCCGGCGCCAGCTCCTGAGCCCACTGCTGTGTACGGCGCAGCCACGCGCGCTGGTCGGCGTCGCGGACGTCGATGCCCCACGACTCGTTGACGACGGTCCACGCCACGATGCTCGGGTGGTGGCCGTCGAGCCGCACCATCTGCTCGAGCAGGGACTCCGCGGCCGCGGCGGACCGCGGTGTGAAGCGCTGCCAGCTCGGCAGCTCGGCCCACACCATCATGCCGATCCGGTCGGCGATCTCGTAGTAGACCGGGTCAGGGCGCTTGATGTGGCAGCGCAGCAGGTTGAAGCCGAGCCGCTGAGCCGCCGAGAACAGCTCCTCGAGCTCCTGGCCGTCACCGCTGCGCAGGGTGCTGCCCGGGTGGATGTCCTGGTCCAGGACCCCGCGCAGCTCGACCGGCGCGCCGTTCAGCAGGACCCGGCCGTCCTTTGTCGACACGGTGCGCAGACCGGTCGTCACGGTGACGCCGTCGACGACGGTGTCCCCGTCGAGCAGGTGGACCAGCACGTCGTAGCGGAACGGTGCAGCCGGCGACCACAGCCGCGGGTCGGGGACGACGGCGGACAGCTCGATCGTCGTGCCCGGGCCCGGGCCTGCCAGCGGCCCGCCGGCGCGGGCGACCACCCGCCCGTCCCCTTGGGGGGCGTGCTCGCGCACCTCCAGCTCGACGCCGCAGCCGTCCTCGGCGGGTGCGGACAGGCGGACCTGCGCCGTCACGCGGCCGGTACCCGCTTCGGTCTGCACGGCCACGTCCGCGATGTGCAGGCGGGGACGGTGCTCGAGCGTGACGGGCTGCCAGATGCCGGCGTTGGTGCCGTACCAGGTCTGCTTGCCGTGCGGGACCTCCTGCAGGCTCACCGCATCAGGGCCCTCGGGCAGCAGCGGCGGGTAGGAGACGACGACGTCGAGCCGCTGCTCCTCCTGGTCGAGCAGGTCCTGCTCGACGATGACCTCGAACGGGGTCCAGCCACCCTCGTGAGCGCCCACGAGCCGGCCGTTGACGTGGACCTGCGCGGCGTGGTTCACCGCCCCGAAGCGCAGGACGAGGGCGCCGTCGAGCGGCCAGGGTTCGGGGACGCGGAAGGTGCGGGAGTAGCGGACGGTCCCGTGCGCCAGCTCGCAGCCCGGGACCTGCAGGGTCCAGGAGCCCGGGACCGCCACCTCGGCGGTCGGCGGGTGCACGGCGTCGGGGACGTCGACGAGCTCGAGCTGCCAGCGGCCGTCCAGGGACAGCGGGGGCCGGCGGGTGAAGCGCACGGAAGGTCTCCTCCAGGGGGTGCAGCGGGCAGGGCTGAGCGCGCGGGGCGCAGGGCGGACGGCCTGCGGCGGCTCGGGCCGGTCCGCGGAGGTCAGCGGACCGGCCCGGCGGTCCCGCGGGCCGCCGTCCCGGACCGCCGCGCAAGGCGGCAGTCCGGGGACGGTCGGGCTACTGCTGGGCCAGGACCGTGTCGACCTGGCGGTCGGCCTCGCTCAGTGCCTTGTCGACCGGGGTGTCCTGGAACCAGATGGAGTCGATCTGCTTGACCAGCGTGTCCTGGACCGCCGGCCAGTTGCTGATGCTCGGGACCAGGTTCGCGTTCGTCGTGCCGGTCGCGACGTAGTTCGCGCGCTGCGGTGCCTTCTCGTACTCCGGGCTCTCCAGCACCGACGTGCGTGCGGCGAGGTGGCCGGTGTGGATGGCCCAGTCACCGGAGTGGTCGTAGAGGTAGTTCACGAACTCCAGGGCCGCGCGGTACTTGACCGGGTCGGCCTCCTTCTGGCGCGGCACGACCCAGGTGTGGGAGTCGGCCCAGATGGCGGGCTCCTCGTACAGCGTCGGGAAGTCGGCGGTCTGGTAGGTGAAGGGTGCCTCCTTGTCGTACTGGTCGACCACCCAGGTGCCGTTGAAGAGCATCGCGGTGTCGCCCTTCAGGAAGGCCGCCTGCGCCGCGTCGTAGGTCTGCGCGGGGTCGGCGTACGTGCCGAAGACCTGGTCCATGAACTCCAGCGCGTTGCGCGCCTCCGGCGTGTCGACGGAGGCCTTGGTCCCGTCCTCGTTCAGGACGCTGCCGCCCTGCTGCTCGACCAGGCTGCGCCACATGTGCACGCCGAGCCCGTCCTTGACCCGGGCGGTGCCGAAGTAGTTCTTGCCCGTCTTGGCCTTCATCTGCTCGGCCTGGGCGAGGAACTCCTCCGTCGAGGTCGGCATGACCGGCTTGCCCGCACCGTCGACGAGCCCGGCCTTCTTGAAGAGGTCGACGTTGAGGTGCACCAGTGCGGCGTGCAGGTCGAAGGGCAAGCCGAAGGTCTTGTCCTGGTAGGTGACCGCGCTGCGGGCGGCGGGAGCGGCATCGTCGATGTCGGTCTTCGTGACCGACAGCGACTCGTCGAGCGGCAGCAGCAGGTTGCGCTTGGCGTAGTTGGTGATGCTCGACCCGTGCATGACCGCGACGTCCGGCGGGTTGCCGCCCGCATAGGCGGCGTTGAGGGTGTCGTAGTAGGTGTTCCACTCCGCGCCGCCGAGCCGCTCGACCTTGATGCCGTTCTCGTTGTCGGCGTTGAAGGCGTTGGTGAGGATCTGGATGGTCTCGCACTCGGTGGTCGCCTTCGCGACGTCGGTGACGCCCTGCGTGGTGTCCTCGCAGTCACCGAAGAAGCGGGCGAAGCGCAGGGTGGTGCCCTCGAGGTCCGCCGCGCTCACGGCAGCCAGGTCCTCACCGCCACCAGCAGCGCCGCCTCCTCCTCCGCCGCCTCCGCCGCCTCCGCAGGCCGCGAGCAGGCCGAGAGCGGCCACGGGGGCGAGGACGCGCACGAGAGCGCCGCGCCGGGGGTTGGTGTGCATGCGAGATCTCCTTGGGTGGGCGGTGCGGGCGAGCGGTGGGCGGACGGGCGGGACGGGCGGGGGAACGGGCAGGCGGGCAGCGTGGGCCGGCGGGCAGGGTGGGCCGGCGGCGGTCACTTCTCGCCGCTGCCGAGGGTGATCCCGCGGATCAGCTGGCGCTGGAACAGCAGGAACAGCACGATCAGCGGCAGGCTGCCGACCAGGCCGCGGGCCATCAGCGAGCCGACCTCGGTGGCGGCGGCGAAGTTCGACTGCAGCGACGCCAGGCCGGTCGTGACGGTGAACATCTCCCGCTCTGTCGAGATGACCAGCGGCCAGAGGTAGTCGTTCCAGGTCAGCACGAACGTGAAGATGGCCAGCGACGCCATGGCGGGGCGCGCCAGGGGCAGCATGATCGACCAGAAGGTCCGCCAGCGGCCCGCCCCGTCGATCCGGGCAGCCTCGGCGTACTCGCTCGGCACGCGGGCGAAGAACTGCGTCATGATGAAGACCCCGAGCGGAAAGGCGATCCGCGGCAGGAACAGTGCCTGGTAGGTGTTCTGCTGACCCGCGTCGGAGAAGGTCAGGAACAGCGGGATGAACAGCGCCTCCTTCGGCACCATCAGCCCCGCGATGACCACAGCGAACAGCAGCGCTCGGCCGGTGAACTGGATCTTGGCGAACGCGTAGCCTGCCATGGAGCAGAACAGAACGGTGAGGACCGTGGTCACCGTCGTGACGAGGAAGCTGTTGAAGAACCAGCGCGGCATGTTGCCGACGCGGAAGACGTCCACGAAGTTGCTCCACGTCAGCCCGGCGGGCACCAGGCCGACCGTCTCGCGCTGCAGCGCGTCGTTGGGTGTCAGCGCCATCGACAGCATCCACAGAACGGGGGCCAGCCACACGAACGCCGCCGCGAGCATGACCGCGTGGTACAGCCCTGGCCGCAGCCGGCGGCGCAGCGGCTGTCGCTCCGCCGCCCGGGCCGGCGCCCGCAGGGCCGCCCCGGGCGGGGTCGCACTGGTGGTCGCCATCAGGCCTCCCGTGAGACGAGCTTGAACTGCACCGCGGACACGACGGCCATGACGGTGAACAGGAACAGCGAGACCGCGGCGGCGTAGCCGAGCTGCAGGTCGCGGAAACCGGCTTCGTAGATGTGCTGGATGAGCACCCGCGTCGAGTCGCCGGGGCCGCCGCGGGTCATGATGTAGACCTGTCCGAAGACCTGGAACGACGCGATGAGCTGGGTGACCGAGACCAACACCGACACCTGGGTCAGGCCGGGGACGGTGATGTGCCGGAACGTCTGCCAGCGACCGGCGCCGTCCAGCGAGGCGGCCTCGTACAGGCTGGGGTCGATGTCCTGCAGGCCGGCCAGGAACAGCACGAGGTTGAAGCCGGCCGACCACCAGACGGTCGTCAGGACGATGCCCCACATGGCGAGGTCGGGGTCGCTCAGCCAGGCGATGGGGTCGACGCCGACGACACCGACCACGCGGGCGATGAGCCCGCGGTCCGGATTGAGCAGGTAGCTCCAGATCAGCGTCACCGCGGAGATCGGCAGCACGTACGGCAGGAAGAACGCCGCCTGGTAGAAGCCGGTCCCCCGGTGGCTGCCGTGCAGGGCCAGCGCCATCGCCAGGCCCATCCCCACGAGGATCGGGGTGGAGATGGCCGTGAACGCGAGCGTGTGGCGCACCGACGCCCAGAACGCCGGGTCGTTCCACGCTCCGCCCGCGCCGGGGTGGAAGCCCAGGACGAGGACGAGCGCGAGGCCCGCAGCCGCGACGGCGATCAGGCTGCGCCGGGCGGAGCCGCGCTGCAGGCCGCGCGCGACGACCGCGGCGGTCGCGGCGAGCAGCAGCACCCGGACCAGGGCGAGGTGCCCGATGGTCCAGGTCATCTCGGTGCCCCAGAGCATCCGGCGGTAGTTGGCCAGGCCGACGAACTGGCGGGTGAAGCCGAGCAGGTCCCAGTCGTACAGGCTCATCCGCAGGGCCTGCAGCACCGGCCAGACGACGAACGCGGCGTACACGAGCAGGAACGGGGCGAGGAAGCCCAGTCCCGCGGCCAGCGGACGGGACCGTGGTCGGCGCGGCCGTCCGGCGGTGGCGGGCACGCTGGTGGAGCTCTGGACGGGCAGCGCGGTCGTCGTCATGGGCCTCGTTTTCCACGTGGCAAACCGGGGAGCCGCATCATCCGTACGTCGGAGGCCGGATGTCAATGCCACGTGGCAATCGTGTTGCACCGGTGACCTTGCGGGGGTCGTCGAGCGGACGGTCGGCGGTCCCGCTCGTACGGCGGGCGGCGGGAGGAGGTCGACCGGACGTCGCTAGGCTGCGGGCGTGGCCGGGGACCCTGCGCAGGGCGCCCAGGTCCGGCCGCTGGCCGTCTTCGACATCGACGGGGTGCTGGCCGACGTGCGCCACCGCCTGCACCACGTCGAGCGCCGGCCCAAGCGCTGGGACGCCTTCTTCGCGGCCGCGATCGACGACCCGCCGCTGCGCCAGGGCGTCGCTCTGGCGCAGGCCAGCGCACAGGACTGCGACGTCGTCTACGTCACCGGCCGGCCCGAGCGCTGCCGCGCCGACACGCTGGCGTGGTTCGCCCGGCACGGCCTGCCGGAGGGCGAGCTGCGGATGCGGGACGACCGCGACCGGCGCCCGGCCCGGCTCGCCAAGCCGGGGCTGCTGCGCCGGCTGGCCGCCGGGCGACCGGTCGCCGTGGTCGTCGACGACGACGCCCAGGTCTGCGCCGCGTACGAGGCGGCCGGCTACCGCGTGCTGCGGGCCGACTGGATGCCCGCCGGACCGGCGCTCACCTCGGCGCAGGAGGCCGAGGGCCGCACCTGAGCGGTCCCGGTCCGCCACCCGGCGGGGCGGTGGGGCCGGTCACGGGTCCCTGTCGATCACGCTGCGCGTCAAGGCAGTCACGGTCGGATCACCCCGGCCGGGAGTCGGCGTGGCGGGGGCTGTCCACAGCCATCTGGGGCATGCTGAGCGGTGCACGATCCCCCTTTCGAGCCGTGCACGATCCGCCTCATCTGCGCGACGATGGCAGTGCCGTGAAGACCTCGCGGCCGTTCCCTCCTGGAGCACCCGATGGGCCAGACCTGCCCCCACACCCCCCCGTGTCCCCGTGCCGAGGCCCCGGACCACGACGCGGCGCGGGTCGTCTCGACCCACCCGGAGCAGGGCTGGAACCTGCTCTGCAACGGGGTGGTGACCTTCGAGGACACCGGAGAGCTGCTGCCCGACGGCCGGATCATCGCTCCGCACCGCCCGCTGTGCCGGGTGCACGGCGCCGCCTGAGAGCGGGAGCTCAGCTCTCGTACGCCTCCGGGGACGGGCAGGAGCAGACCAGGTTGCGGTCGCCGTACGCGCCGTCGATGCGGCGCACCGGTGGCCAGTACTTGCTCGCGCGGGAGACGCCGGCCGGGTAGGCCGCCAGCTCGCGGGAGTACGGCCGCTGCCACTCCCCCGTCAGGCACGACGCGGTGTGCGGAGCCCCGCGCAGCGGGTTGTCGTCCTTCGGCCAGGTGCCGGCAGCGACCTCGTCGATCTCCTTGCGGATCTCGATCATCGCGTCGCAGAACCGGTCGAGCTCGGCGAGGTCCTCGCTCTCGGTCGGCTCGATCATCAGCGTCCCGGCGACCGGGAAGCTCATCGTCGGGGCGTGGAAGCCGTAGTCGATGAGCCGCTTGGCGACGTCGTCGACGGTGACGCCGGTCGCCTTGGTGATGGGCCGCAGGTCGACGATGCACTCGTGCGCGACGCGCCCGCCGCGGCCGGTGTACAGGACCGGGAAGTGCGGCTGCAGCCGGTGCGCGACGTAGTTCGCCGACAGGACCGCGACCTGCGTGGCGCGGGTCAGGCCCTCACCGCCCATGAGCCGCACGTACGCCCAGCTGATCGGCAGGATGCCGGCGCTGCCGTAGGGCGCGGCGCTGACCGGGCCTGGCCCGGTGGCCGGGCCGGCAGCGTCGTCGAGCGGGTGGTTCGGCAGGTACGGCGCGAGGTGGTCGCGCACCGCGACCGGGCCGACGCCGGGGCCACCGCCACCGTGCGGGATGCAGAAGGTCTTGTGCAGGTTGAGGTGGCTGACGTCGGCCCCGAAGCGCCCCGGTCGGGCGAGACCGACCAGGGCGTTGAGGTTGGCCCCGTCGACGTAGACCTGGCCGCCCGCGTCGTGGACCGACGCGCAGATGTCGCCGATGGTGTCCTCGAACACCCCGTGGGTGCTCGGGTAGGTGACCATCAGCGCCGCGAGCCGGTCGCCGTGCTCGGCGATCTTGGCGTGCAGGTCGTCGACGTCGACGTCCCCGGTCGACGCGGTGGCCACGACGACGACGCGCATGCCCGCCATGACGGCGCTCGCGGCGTTGGTGCCGTGCGCGCTGGCCGGGATCAGGCAGACGTCGCGGTCGACGTCGCCGCGCGCCTCGTGGTAGCCGCGGATGGCGAGCAGTCCGGCGAACTCGCCCTGGCTCCCGGCGTTGGGCTGCAGGCTGACCGCGTCGTACCCGGTGATCTCGCACAGCCAGCGGTCGAGGTCGGAGATCAGGCGGGCGTAGCCGGCGGCGTTCTCGCGCGGGGTGAACGGGTGCAGGCCGCCGAACTCCGGCCAGGTCACCGGCTCCATCTCGGTGGTCGCGTTGAGCTTCATCGTGCAGGAGCCCAGCGGGATCATCGTCCGGTCGAGGGCGAGGTCCTTGTCGGAGAGCCGGCGCAGGTAGCGCAGCAGCGCCGTCTCGCTGCGGTGGCTCGTGAAGACCGGGTGGGTGAGGTACGGGTCGGTCCGGCGCAGGTCCTCGGGCAGCGCGTCGGGCGTCGCGGCGTCGAGGCCGTCCCAGTCCTGCTCCCCCGCGCCGAAGGCCTGCGCCACGGCGTCGAGGTGGGCGCGGGTCGTGGTCTCGGCGGTGCTGACGCCGACCGTGTCGACGTCGACGAACCGCAGGTCGATGCCGCGCTCGGCCGCCGCGGTCACCACGTCGCGGGCGCGGCCGGCCACGCGCACGGTGACGGTGTCGAAGAACGACCCGTGCGCCACCTCGAGCCCGGCGCCGCGCAGGGCGGCGGCCAGCAGGGCGGCGCAGCGGTGCGTGCGCAGGGCGATGTCACGCAGCCCCTCGGGGCCGTGGAAGACGGCGTACATGCCGGCCATGACGGCGAGCAGCACCTGCGCGGTGCAGATGTTGCTCGTGGCCTTCTCGCGGCGGATGTGCTGCTCGCGGGTCTGCAGCGCCAGGCGGTAGGCCGGGTCGCCGTCGGCGTCGACGCTCACGCCGACCAGGCGGCCCGGGAGCGTGCGCTCCAGCCCCGCCCGGACGGCCAGGAAGCCCGCGTGCGGGCCGCCGTACCCGAGCGGCACGCCGAAGCGCTGGCTGCTGCCGACCGCGATGTCGGCGCCGAGCTCACCCGGGCTCGTCAGCACGGTGAGGGCGAGCAGGTCTGCCGCGACGACGCCGAGGGCGCCGCGCTCGCGCGCCGCGCCGAGCACGGGGCGCAGGTCGCGGACCTCTCCCCCGCTGCCGGGGTACTGCAGCAGGACGCCGAAGACGTCACCCTCGGGCAGGCCGGTGCTCAGGTCGGCGACCTCGACGCGCAGGCCGAGCGGCACGGCCCGGGTCTGCACGACCGCGATGGTCTGGGGGTGGCAGTCGGCGTCGACCAGGAAGGCCGCTCCCGACGGCGCCTTGGAGCTGCGCCGCGCCAGCGTCATGGCCTCCGCGGCGGCGGTCCCCTCGTCGAGCAGGGACGCGCCGGCGACGGCCAGCCCGGTCAGGTCGGTGATGACGGTCTGGAAGTTCAGCAGCGCCTCGAGCCGGCCCTGGCTGATCTCGGGCTGGTACGGCGTGTAGGCGGTGTACCAGGCCGGGTTCTCCATGACGTTGCGCAGGATCACCGGCGGGGTGTGGGTGCCGGAGTAGCCGAGGCCGATCATCGGCACCGTGACGCGGTTCTGGTCGGCCAGGGCGCGCAGCTCGGCGAGCACCTCGGGCTCGGTCAGGCCGGCCGGCAGGTCGAGCCGCTCGGTCGCGCGGATGGCGTCGGGGACGGCGGAGTCGGCGAGCTCCTCGAGGCTGCCCGCGCCCAGGACGGCGAGCATCTTGGCCTGCTCGTCGGGGCTCGGCCCGATGTGGCGGGCAGCGAAGGGGGCCGCGGCTTCGAGGTCGGCGAGGGTCGGCCGAGCGGTCATGAGGGCTCCAGGCATGGGCGGGTGGCGTGCCGGGACGGCCACCGGACGGCGACCGCTGCCCTCCCCGCTCTGTCCTGGGACCTGAGAGCTTCGCCCGGCCGTGGCGACCGGGCTTGCACCGTCGGTGGGCCGGCGCCGGCAGCGAAGCCGGTCCGACCGCTTTCCAGAGTCGCCTGACCCGCGCGGTCCGGGTGCCTGAGAGGTTGGGTGGTGGGGAGGCTTGCTCCTTCGGCGCCCCTCACTGGCGGTGGGGGGACTCTCCCGCGCGGGGTTGTCGGCCCGACCATCGTACCGGCCGGTGACCGCCACTGTCATGATCACGCCGGGACGCGCCGGCGAGTCGCGCGTGACCACGACGATCGCGGTCGGCGGCGGTGCGTGGCGGGGTGAGCCATGAGGACCGGGCCTGGGGCGGGCGGCCGGCGCCTGAGGCGGGCGGCCGGCGTCCGGGGCAGGCGGTCGGCGTCCGGGGCAGGCGGCCGGGGTGCGAGGCCGTCAGGCGGGGGTGCGGCGACGGCGGCGGGTGGCCAGCTCGTCAGGGGCAGCGGCCTCGGCGGCCTCGGCAGCGGCCGGCGTGGCGCGCTCCCCCGGCAGCGCGGCGAGCGTGCCCTCGACGTCGCGCACGTGCCGGCCGACGGCGATGGCGAACACGGCCTGCCCGCCCTGCAGCAGGTCGACCACCTCGTCGGTGGAGGTGCACTCGTAGACGGTGGTGCCGTCGCTCATCAGCGTGATCTGGGCGAGGTCGGCGACGCCGCGGTCGCGCAGGGTGGAGATGGCGGTACGGATGTTCTGCAGGCTGATGCCCGCGTCGAGCAGCTTCTTGACGATCTTCAGGACGAGGATGTCGCGGAAGGAGTAGAGCCGCTGCGTGCCCGAGCCGGACGCCTCCCGCACGCTCGGCTCGACCAGTCCGGTCCGGGCCCAGTAGTCGAGCTGGCGGTAGGTGATGCCGGCGGCGCTGCAGGCCGTCGGACCGCGGTAGCCGATGTCGACCGGAGAGGCACCGGGGCGCTCGTCCTCGGGAAGGTCGTCGAACAGGGTGCCCTGCAGCACGAGCTCGGCGCGGCCGGCGTCGGCATCGGCGAGGGACAGCGCTCCGCCGGGCTCCGCTGAGCTGTCGTCCACCACGTCGAGCTCCTGTCGTCGGTCCGGGTGGGGTCCCCGGCACGGGTGGCGGTCGTCGGGCGCTCCGCCGAGCGCCACGGGACGCTAGGGAGTGCGGTGTGCAGGGTCAACCACCGCACGACGGCGCGTCGAAAGCCTCGACCTCACGTCGAGGTCGATCACGAGCCGCTCTCGAAGTCCTCCGGGCTGATCTGGTCGAGGAACTCGCGGAACTTCTCGACCTCGTCCTCCTGCTCGTCGGGGATGGCGATCCCCGCCTCCTCGAGGACGGCCGCCTGCGAGCGGATGGTGGCGCCGCTGCGCATGGCCAGCGCGATGGCGTCCGAGGGGCGGGCGCTGACCGTCACGCCGCCCTCGAACGCCAGCTCGGCGTAGAAGACGCCCTCGCGCAGCTCGGTGATCGTGACGGTCTGCAGCGTGCGGTCGAAGGCCGCCAGCAGGTCCCGCATGAGGTCGTGGGTCATCGGCCGGGCGGTGACCACCCCTTGCTGGGCGAAGGCGATGGCCGTCGCCTCGACGGCCCCGATCCAGATCGGGAGGTAGCGGTCGCCGTCGACCTCCTTGAGCAGGACGATCGGCTGCTGACTGGGCAGCTCGACGCGGACGCCGACCACGCTCAGCTCGGACAGCGACGTGCCCTCACCGGCCTCGTCCACGGGTCTCCTCCTCGACTGCACACGGGTCCTGGGAGCGCTCGCAGCCAGGGGTCGAGCCTACTCCGACCGTGCCCACCCCGTCGCCGCCCGACCGCGCAGCGGACGGCGCGACCGACGGCCGGCTCAGCGCCGCAGACCCGGCCCGAGGCCGGCGCGGACCAGCGTCGCGTGCAGCTTGACGGACAGCGCGGCCAGCTCCCGCGCCACCTCCTCGGCGCGGGCCCGGGCCTCGGGGTTGCGCTGGCGCACCAGCGGGGTGACCACCTGCTCGACCAGGCCGATCTCGCGCTCGGCGGCCGACTTGAACATGCGCAGGTGGCGGGCCTCGATGCCGAAGCGGGACATCTCGGCGACCGTCTTGGCCACCACCAGCGCGTCACCGTCGTAGTGGCTGCCGCCCGCGCGCGGGGTGATCAGGCCGAACTGCTCGAGCTGGTCGAGCTGCTCGGGCTGCAGCCCCGCGGCCGACAGCAGCTCCTTGCGCGACAGCCGCACCTCGCTGAGCTCGGGCGCGAACGCCTCGGCGCTCGGCAGCCCCTCGGCCGCGACGAGCGCCCGCGGCACCTTCGGCCCGCCCGGACCGGCCGCCGGCGGCTCCAGGCCGCGGTCGATCGCCTCGAGGTGCTCCTTGATCACCCGCAGCGGCAGGTAGTGGTCACGCTGGGCGGTCAGCACGTAGCGCAGGCGGCTGAGGTCCTCGCGGGAGAACTTGCGGTAGCCCGACGCCGTGCGCTCGGGCTCGACCAGTCCCTCAGCCTCGAGGAAGCGGATCTTCGAGATGGTGATGTCGGAGAAGTCGGGGCGGAGCTGCCCCAGCACCTCGCCGATGCTCATGAACGCCCGGGCCGGTGCGGCCCCGGCAGCGCCGAGGCCTGCGCTCACCCTTCGCCTCCGCGCCCGCCCACGAGGAACACCAGCCGGTACTTGCCGATCTGCACCTCGTCGCCGCCCGCCAGGGCCGCCACCTCGATCCGCTCCCGGTTGAGGTAGGTGCCGTTGAGGCTGCCGACGTCCCGCACCACGAAGCTCCCGCGCTCGCGCACGAACTCCGCGTGCCGGCGCGAGACCGTCACGTCGTCGAGGAAGATGTCGGACTCGGGGTGGCGACCGGCCGTGGTCGTCTCGTCGTCGAGCAGGAAGCGGCTGCCGGCGTTCGGGCCGCGCTTGACGACGAGCAGAGCGCTGCCCGGAGGCAGAGCCTCGAGGGCGCCGGTGTCCGGGGCCCCCTCGACCGGCGCCTGCGGCGGCTCGTGCTCGAGGGCCCCCTCGAGCGCGGACAGCGAGATGGTCGAGGTGGTCTCGACGGCACGCTCACCGCCCGTCCGGGACAGCGCCGCACCGCAGCTGGCGCAGAACCGGCTGCCGTCAGGGTTCTGATGGCCGCACTGGGTGCAGAACACGGTCTGGACCGCCTCCCGACAGGGGTTGGAGCCCGGAGGACCCGGGAGTGGCAGCGAACCTAGTCGGCCCGGTCACGGAGGGTCAATCGAGCATGGAGACTTCGCCCGTACCCTCAGGCAGAGGTCGAGACTCAGGCCTGGGCGAGCAGCGCGGCGTACGCGTCGGCGTCCAGCAGGCCGTCCGCCGCCAGCGCGGTCGAGACGCCGCCGGTCGGCGCGATCTCCACCAGCCAGCCCTCGCCCAGGGGGTCGGCGTTGACCACCTCGGGCGAGGTGTCGAGCTGGTCGTTCGTCGCCGTGACGGTGCCCGCGACCGGCGCGTAGACGTCGGAGACGCTCTTGGTGCTCTCCACCTCGCCGAAGGCCTGACCCGCGGTCACCTCCGTGCCGACCGCGGGCAGCGTCACGAAGACGATGTCGCCCAGCGCCTCCTGCGCGTAGGGCGTGATGCCCACCCGCAGCACCGCGTCGTCGCCCTCGCCCACCACCGCGATCCACTCGTGCTCGGCGGTGTAGCGCAGGTCCTCGGTCGGCACGGGAGCTCCTCTGAACGGCCGGGCGGGCGCCCCGGTCAGGGCGTCGGGCGAGCGTAACGAGGCGGTTCGAGCCGTCGCAAGGCGCCCACCTCCACCGCCGAGCTGCGGTCGACGATCGCCCGGCCGCCCAGCTGCTCGACGACGTCGACGACGCCGCCGGGGATGCGCAGCGCGGACACCAGGGTCGCCGGGTCGCCGATGACGACGAAGCGGTACGGCGGCAGCAGGCGCTCACCGTCGACGGCGATGCCGCCCTCGTCCCCCGCGACGAAGGAGGTGCTGGCCACGACCCGCACCTGCACGTCCCGGGTGCCCTCGCCGGCGCGGCCCTCGACCTGCACCGCCTCGGCCCCGGCCGCCCGCAGCTCCTGCAGCGCGCTGAGCAGGACGTCGGGGCCGAGGATGCCGTCGGGGTCGGTCATCGTCAGCCGGATGCCCGGCCCGGTCGCGGGCACGGTCCCGGCCAGCACGCCCAGCAGCTGCGTGCGACGGCGGGCCTCCTCCAGCGCGGCGGAGGTGCGGCCGGTGCCGCTGGTCAGCTCCTGGCGGGTCTGCTCGAGGGCGGCCACCTCCGCACGCAGGCGCGCGTCCCGGTTGTCGAGGTCGTCGATGATCTGCACCAGGTCCTCCTGGCGGGCGGCCGCGAGCGGTCCCTCCTCCTGGGTGGTGCGGACCTGCACCACCGCGGCGAAGCCGAGCAGCCCGAGCAGCAGCGCCACCGCGACGTCGACCCGGCGCATGCGCGGCACGAGCAGGCCGCCGGGTCGCCCGGGCCGGCTCACGCGGAGAACACCCGTCGGCGGATGGCGGCGGCGTTGCTGAAGATCCGGATGCCGAGGACGACCACGACACCCGTCGAGAGCTGGCCGCCCACGCCCAGCTGGTCACCCAGGAACACGACCAGCGCGGCGACCAGGACGTTGCTCACGAAGGAGACGACGAAGACCTTGTCGTCGAAGATCCCTTCCAGCTGGGCCCGGACCGCGCCGAAGACCGCGTCGAGCGCGGCGACCACGGCGATGGGCAGGTAGGGCTGCAGAGCCACCGGAACGGTGGGCTCGAGGACCAGCCCGAGCGCCACGCCGAGCACCAGTGCGAGCGCCGGGATCACGACGGCGGCTCCTCGACCGTGGACGCGGACGGCTGCGGTCGCCCGGCAGCGGTCAGGGACGGCTGGGGCCCGTCGACAGCCGACCCGGACGCCTGCGGGTCCGGAGCCGCCGCGACGGACGGCCGCGGTGTGGCCTCGCGCAGCCGTGGGGTGCCGGCGGCGCGCAGTGCGAGCTCGTCGGCGCGGCGCACCTCGGACCGCAGGCCGTACAGCGAGGTCAGCGTCGTGAGTCGCCGTCCGCTCGGCCCGTCGACGAAGCCGACCTCGAGGCGGGCGGGGTCGCCGACGGCCTCCACGACGTACGGCGGGGACAGCGGACGCAGGTCGACCAGGATCGACTCGCCGGCGTTGCGGATGGCCGACAGCGTCGTCAGGCGCTGACGGTTGACCGCCACCGCCTCCGCCCCGGCCGCCCACAGGCCGTTGACGACGTCCTGCAGGTCGGCGTCGCTCACCCGGCCCTCGGGCACGGTGCCGCCCCGCAACGGGTCGGGCCCCTCCGGGTCCGGCTCGTCGGCGTCGTCGACGGTCACGACGACGCCCGGCCCCCGCACGGCGGTGGTCGCGCTGGCGGCGCCGACCGCCTCGAGGCGGCGTACGGCGGCCCGGCCGGCGGCGTCGGCGCCGAGCGCCTGCTCGCGCACCGCAGCGACCTCGTCCCGCAGCCGGGCGACCTGGGCCGCCAGGGCGTCGCTGCGGGCGGTGCGCTCGGCGACCTCGGCGGCGAGCTCCCCCCGCAGGCCCTGGTCGGCGGAGGAGCGGTCCCGGACCTGCGCGACGGCGGTTCCGGTCACGACGCCGAGGACCACCAGTGCGACGAGCGACACCGGACCGGAGCGCCGCCCCGTCGGCGGTCCGGTCGCGGGAGCCGGCGCCCCGCGCGCCGCCCGCTCGGCGTAGCCCGCGTCGAGCGTGTCCTGCATCATGTCGACCAGCAGGGACATCGAGCTGTCGGGCCGGTGCGGCCGCGACCCGGCGGCGGGCGGCCGTGCGCTCGCGGGTGCCTCGGTCCTCACGGGCCCATCCTGCCCCAGGAGGGCAGCGGCGGGCGGTCCCGCGAGTGCTGCGCGCGCCGGGCCGCCGGGCTCGTCCGGCCGACCTGCTCAGGGCGCCGTCGCCTCCACGACCTCGGCCCACTGCGTCATCAGCTCGGTCGCCTGCCCGAGGTCGCTGCCCTCCGCCCAGACGTGGGTGAGCGCCTCGGCGGGGTCGGGCAGGACGAGCGCCCATCCTCCGGCGGCCTCGACGACGCGCACGCCGTCGGTCGTGTCGACCTCCCGGTCGCCCGCGGCGGCCACCACGGTCCGCATGACCGCCCCCTTGACCGCCCACGGCGTCGGCACCGAGCGGCGGACCAGGTGGGCCTGCGGGATGCGGGCGTCGATCTGCGACAGCGTGAGTCGCGTGCGGGCCACCAGCCCCAGCAGGCGGACGAGCGCCGCGATGCCGTCGACGGCGGCCGAGAACTCCGGCAGGACGAAGCCGCCGCGGCCGTCGCCGCCGAACACGACCCCCGGGCCCGCCGCGGCCCGGGTGAGGTCGTCGGGGGTCGTCGAGGTCCACAGGATCTCGGTGCCGTGGAAGCGCGTCACCTGCTCGGCGACGCGGGTCGTCGTGACGGGCAGGGCGATGCGTCCGCCGCGCCGCTCCGCGGCGACGAGGTCCAGCAGCACGAGCAGGGCGCGGTCGTCGGAGATGGCCCGACCGCGCTCGTCGACCAGCGAGAGCCGCTCCCCGACGTGGTCGAACCGGACCCCGAACGCCGCCCTGGAGCTCGAGACGAGCTCCCCCAGCCGCTCGAGGTCGCGCATCCGGTCGACGACGGTCTCGCTGCTGGCGGTCTCGCTCAACCTGTTGTTGACGGTGAGGACCTCGACGTCGAGTCGGCCGAGCAGCGAGGGCAGGACCAGGGAGACCGCTCCGCCGGCGGTGTCGAGCACGACCTTCATGCCCGCGCCCTGCAGCCCGCGCACGTCGATGGTCCGCAGGAGCTCCTGCACGTAGGTCTCCACCGTGCGGGAGGGGAAGCTGAGCTCGGCGATCTCGCCCGGGAACGCACGGCGGAACTCCTGGCGGCTGACCACCCGCTCGAGCGCGCGCCGTCGAGCCGGCGAGAGGTCCGCGCCGTCGGCGTCGAGGAAGACGATGTCGATCGACTCGGGGTCGCCCGGGCTGGTGCGCAGCACCACCCCGCCGACCGCGCCGGTCTCGCGGGTCTGGAAGCGGGTCACCGGCAGGGGCGTGACCTCGAGGTCCTGCACGTCGATGGCGCTGGCGGTCAGGGCCGAGACGACCGCGCGCTTGAGGGCCCGCCCTGCCCGGGAGGCGTCGCGGGCGGTGATCACGGTGCTGCCCTTGGGCAGGGTCGTCGCGTACGCGGACGCCAGGCGCACCACGAACTCGGGAGTGATCTCGACGTTGACCAGCCCCGACACCCCCCGCGGGCCGAACAGCGAGGACGAGCCGCGGCTCTCCCAGATGACGCTGGTGTGGACGACCGCGCCGGCCTCGATCGTCTTGAACGGGTAGACCTTGACGCCGTCGGCGAGGTAGGCCTCCTCCTCCACGACGCACTCGTCGCCGACGACCGCCCCCTCCTCGATCCGCGCAGCGCGCATGACGTCGGTGTTCTTGCCGATCACGCAGCCGCGCAGCCCGACCTGCGGGCCGACGAAGACGTTGTCGTGGACGACGGCCCGCTCCAGCACCGCGCCGCCCTTGACCACGACGTTGTCGCCCAGGACCGTCAGCGGGCGCAGCTGCACGCCGGCCTCCACCTTCACGTGCCGGCCGATGCACAGCGGGCCGGTCAGCTTCGCCTCGGGGTCGATGTCGGCGCCCTCCCCCACCCAGACCCGGGGCGCCACCTCGAAGCCGTCGATCTCGACGTCGACCCGACGGTGCAGGACGTCGCCCTGCGCCCGCACGTAGGAGTCGAGGCTGCCGATGTCCTCCCAGTAGCCCTCGGCGACGTGGCCGTACACCGGAGCTCCGCGGGCCAGCAGCGCCGGGAACACCTCCCCCGACCAGTCCACCGGGCGGCCGGGCTCGACGTGCGCGAAGACCTCGGGCTCCATGACGTAGATGCCGGTGTTGACGGTGTCGCTGAAGACCTGGCCCCAGGTCGGCTTCTCCAGGAAGCGCTCGATGCGCCCGTCGTCGGTCTGGATGACGATGCCGAACTCGAGGGGGTCGGGCACCCGGGTGAGGCAGACGGTGACCAGGGCGCCGGCGGAGCGGTGGGCCCGTACGAGCTCTCCGAGGTCGATGTCGGTCAGGGCGTCGCCGGAGATCACCAGGAAGGCGTCGTCGTGCAGGGCGGAGGAGGCGTTGCGGACCGACCCGGCCGTGCCGAGCGGGCTCTCCTCGGTGGCGTACGACAGGTGCATGCCGAGCTCCTCGCCGTCACCGAAGTAGGTGCGCACGAGGCTGGCGAGGAACTGCACGGTCACGACGGTCTCGTCGAAGCCGTGCCGCTTCAGCAGCCGCAGGACGTGCTCCATGATCGGCCGGTTGGCGACGGGGAGCAGCGGCTTGGGCTGGTTGGCGGTCATCGGCCGCAGGCGGGTGCCCTCGCCCCCCGCCATGACGACGGCCTTCACGCGCCGTTCCTCAAGGACCCGCCACCCGCGGCCCGGCCGTCATCGTCCCGGGGTCCCCGTCCCGGTGCGCGGCGAGCCTGCGCCTCCGGCGTCCGCCGACCGCGGCGTCGTCGTCACGGCGGCGGCCTCGGCGCGCTCGGCGAGGACCAGCTGGCGGACCTGCACGACGTACAGGACGCCGGACCACAGGTAGAGCGCGCTCCCCCAGGCGGCGAACGCCCAGCCCATGGGGCGGAAGACGGTCGCGAGCAGGTCGTCGTTGGACGGCAGGGCCGCCAGCAGCATCGGGAACGCGTAGAGCAGGTTGAAGGTGGCCGCCTTGCCGAGGAAGTGCACCGGCAGCGGCCCGTAGCCGTGGCGCCGCAGGAACGGGATGGTCGGGGTGAGCGCGACGTCGCGTCCGATGAGCACCAGCGCCCACCACAGCGGCAGCCCGTCACGGGCCACCAGGGCCAGCAGGGTCGCGAGGATGTAGAGCCGGTCGGCGAGCGGGTCGAGCAGCTGCCCCAGGCGGGTGAAGCTGTTCCAGCGGCGGGCGATCATCCCGTCGAAGTAGTCGCTGGCGCCCGCCGCCATGAGCAGCAGGATGGCGCGGCCGTCGTGCTGCGCGACCAGCGCCCAGTAGAGGAACAGCGGGACACCGGCGAGCCGGAGCATCGACAGGACGTTGGGGACCGTCCAGACGCGGTTCGACAGGTGCGCGGCGGGAGGAGCCACCAGCCGCTCCGCCATGCCGGCACTTCCTTCCGGTCTCCCGCCGACCGCGTCCGGTCGCCGTGAGGCGACCCTATCGGGGCCGACGGCACCGCGTGCCGCTGCGCAGCGGGGCGTGCGTCACCACTCCGCCTCGCGCGCGGAGCGTGCGGGAGTCCGGCGGCTCAGCTGGCGAGGACGCCGCGCTCGCCCAGCTCGTCGAGCAGGCCCAGCGCCGCGAGCAGCTCGCGGGCGTCGTCGACGTCGGTGGCGTAGCCGCAGACGGCCAGAGCAGCGCGCCGCAGGTCCGCCGGCGTCAGTCCGGTGGCCGGGTCGGCGACGAGCGAGGTGGTGCGGTCGAGGTCCTGCATGGTGTCCTCCGGTGTCGGTGTGCGGATCGCCTGGTGCAACCTGTCGGTCGATGCGCCGATGCCCTTGACCGACGTGTCGCGCGACACGTCCGCCGGCCGGTCACAGCCTGGCCCGCCGACCGCCTCGGACGAGCGCGAGACCGGCCGCGACCAGGGCCGCACCGAGCGCGGTGTACCCCCAGTCGTAGAGCTGGTAGTCCTCCGTCATCCGGATGTGGTGGGCGCCCAGGAGCATGTGGAAGACGACCTGGTCGGTGATGTTGAACGCTCCCCACCCGACCAGCAGCGGGCCGACCAGGCTGCGCCACGGCAGGGTGCGCAGCTCGTCCCGGCTGCGCGCGGTCCACAGCAGGCCGACCAGCACGACCGTCCACGCCGCCAGGTGGAACACCCCGTCCCACAGCGTGTTCGCGCGCAGCCCGGCGAGGTCGTCGGCGGAGCGGAAGTCCACGACCAGGTGGTGCCACTGCAGGATCTGGTGCAGCACGATGCCGTCGAGGAACGCGCCGAGGCCGAAGCCGGTGAGGACGAGCGGTCGCACCGACGGGGACGGGCTCCTGCGGGCGGTGTCCGTCACGGGACGGCGGCTACCCGGTGGGAGCCCGAGGCAACCGGGGCGGGCCGGACGCGGCGGCGGGCGGGGTCAGCCGACCAGGCGGCGCAGGACGTCGTCGGCGGCCAGGGCCGCCGGGGCCGTCGCGGCTCCCAGCGCGACGCGGCGCACGACCCGGGCGGCAGAGGCGGGGGACGCGTGCACGGCCGCTCGCCCGCGCAGGTCCGGGCGCCGGGCCCGGCAGCGCGGACAGGCCTCGTGCCGGCGCCACAGCACGACCTCGCACTCACGGCACAGGCTCACGGCCACCAGTGCAGCCGCCGCAGGTGACGGCGCGCCCTCCGGGCGGACAACGCCGGGCGAAAGCCCCGCGGCCGGACCCGTGCGCCCTCAGACCCGTGCGCCCTCAGACCCGTGGGCGCTCAGACCCGTGACGCTCAGACCCGTACGCCCTCCCACACCTTCCGCTGCGCGCCCCGCGGGTCGGGGGTGACGGAGGTCAGCGTGCCGAAGACCTGCACCGGACGCCCGGTGAGGTCGTAGGCGGGCCAGCCGGGGTCGCCCGTGGTGACGAAGTCGACCCATGCCCGGTGCACCACGTCGGCCAGCTCCTGCGGGGCGTCCGGTCCGCCGAGCGCCTCGCTGCCCGGGGCCCCCAGCGTGTCGAAGACGAAGGGG
Organism: uncultured Frankineae bacterium; assembly: GCA_902805775.1. Lineage (GTDB taxonomy): Bacteria > Actinomycetota > Actinomycetes > Mycobacteriales > SCTD01 > SCTD01. The sequence goes on from CADCUB010000001.1 coordinate 79,175, forward strand.
ATCTCCAGCGCGTGGCAGGCACCCAGGCGGCCGCCGAACTGCGGGCTGGGCCAGGCGAACTCGTACACGTGCGTGGTGCCGGGCGCGCCGGCGCGCGCCTCGGCGAGCCGCAGCGCCGGGATGCGGAAGAACCAGTCCGTGGCCACCGCGACCATGAGCTCGCCGGGTGTGGCCGCCGGCGCGTCGCTGCGGTACGGGCGCAGCGCGTCGGGCGTCAGGCCGTACCCGCCGAGGACCATGGCGAGGACGGGCTCGCCGACGAGGTCGACGAACCCGTTCGGGACGAGGAAGAGGGCGTGCTCGTCGGTGTTGGTGCCGATGAGCAGGTCGACCGAGCTGCCCGCGCCGGCCTGCACCGCCCGGACCGGCAGCACCGGCAGCACGTCGCCGTCGACGACCGGCTCGAACGCCATCGCGTTGAGGACGAGCTCGCCCCAGCGGCCGGGGTCGGGCGTCGCGGAGATCTCCTGGCTCAGCGCCTGCTGCGCCGCCACGAGCACGGCCGGGTCGACGGCGGCCAGCGCCTCACGGGTGAGCGGCACGCCGAGCCGCGCCGCGAGGGCCTCGGCGACCCTGCTCGCCGTCGCGGGCTGGAGGGCGAAGTGCCCCGACCCGCTCTGCGCCACGGCCCGGCCGAACAGCCCCTCGGCGCGCGGCATGCTCAGCAGCGACACCACGCTCATCGCCCCGGCCGACTCCCCCGCGACCGTCACGCGAGCGGGATCGCCGCCGAAGGCCGCGATGTTGTCCCGCACCCACTCGAGCGCGGCGACCTGGTCGAGCAGACCCCGGTTCGCCGGCCCGTCGTCCCCGAAGTGCAGGAAGCCGTCGACCCCGAGCCGGTAGTTGAAGGTCACCGTCACGACGCCGTCGCGGGCGAAGGCGGTGCCGTCGTACTGCGGGACGGCGCCGGAGCCGTTGACGAACGCGCCGCCGTGCACCCACACCAGGACCGGCAGGCCGTCGGCGCCGTCCGGCGTCCACACGTTGACGGTGAGCACGTCCTCGCCCGGGATCACCGGCTCCGGCAGCAGGACGTCCACCGGCACCGGGTACGGCGGCTTGAGCGCGGTGGGGCCGAAGTCGGTGCAGGTGCGGACCCCGTCCCACGGCGCCGGCGGGGCGGGCGCGGCGAAGCGCAGGTCGCCGAAGGGCGGTGCGGCGTACGGGACCCCCTTGAACGCGCGGACCGACCCCTGCGCCGAGCCGCGGACCGCACCGGACGTGGTCGTCACCTCGAGCTGCATGGGCGGCACCCTGTCACGGGGACGAGCGGCGAGGACGCGTGCCCCCGGCCACGGGGACGGGAGCTCAGCGACCGAGCCCGGCGTCGCGGGCCCGGACGATCGCCTCGGCCCGCCCGGCCACCTGCAGCTTGGCGAAGATCGCCGACACGTTGTTGCGGACGGTCTTGGGCGACAGGTACAGCGCCGCCGCGATCTGCGCGTTGCTGCGCCCGGCGGCGACCAGTGCGAGGACCTCCCGCTCGCGCTCGGTCAGCTCCGGGAACGCCGGGCCGTCGCTCGCCGCCGGCGCCGGCGACCGCGCGGCCGTGCTGAAGTAGGCGGCCGCCCGGCGCGCCAGAGCCGGGCCGAGGATGAGCTCGCCGCCGGCGACCGCGCAGATGGCGCGGGCGATGTCGTCCTGTCCGGCCCCCTTGAGCAGGTAGCCGCGGGCGCCGGCACGCATGGCGGCGAACACGCTCTCGTCGTCCTCGTACATCGTGAGGACGAGCACGGCGAGGTCCGGCGCGTCGGCGACGACGGCTGCGGTCGCGTCGATGCCGTTCAGGCCGGGCATCTGCAGGTCCATGACGACGACGTCGGGCCGCAGCTCGCGGGCGCGCTCGACGGCCTGGCGTCCGTCCGCCGCGACACCGACCACCTCGATGCCGGACAGGCTGCCCAGCAGCATGCTCAGGCCGTCGCGGTAGACCGGGTGGTCGTCGCAGACCAGCACGCGCAGCGTCATGCGTGCACCCGGGCGTGCGGGCCGGCCTGCTCGGGCACCGTCGGCCGCAGCGGCAGGCGGACCCGTACGACCGTGCCGCCCGACGGCGGGCAGGCGACGCTGACGTCGCCCCCGAGCTCGTCGGCCCGCTCCCGCAGCGACACCAGCCCCACGCCCACCGTCGTCTGCTCCGGGATGCCGACCCCGTCGTCGCGCACCTCGACCGTCAGGGCCGCGCCCCGCTCGAGGACGACGGTGGCGGTGGACGCGCGCGCGTGCCGGACGACGTTGGCCAGCGCCTCCGACACGATCCGGTAGGCGGCGACCTCGACCGCGGCCGGCAGGCCGGTGAGGTCGTCCCGGCTGAGGACCTCCACGTCGAGCCGGTGCTCGCCCTCGTCGCGGCGCAGCCGCGCGGCGAGCTGCTCGAGCGCCCCGACCAGACCCAGCTCGTCCAGCGCCGGCGGGCGCAGGCCGTGCACCAGGCGGCGGACGTCGGCGAGCACCGCCCCGACGTCGGCGACGGTGTCGGCGAGCAGCGCGTCAGCCCGCTCCGGTGCGCGGGAGTAGAGGTTGCGGGCCGTCTCCACCCGCAGGGACAGCGCGCCCAGGGCCGGGCCCAGGCCGTCGTGCAGGTCCCGGCGCAGCCGGCGCCGCTCCTCCTCCCGGGCCTGCACGAGAGCCTCCCGGCCGGTCTGCAGCTCCTCGGCCAGCAGCGCGGCCCGGTGCGCCCCGCCGCCTGCCGGACGACGTCGGCGAGCAGCCGCTGGTCGTCGTCGGACAGGCGCAGCCCGGCGGGCGGCGAGAGCACCAGGCGACCGATCTGCTCACCCCGGTAGGTGACCGGCAGGTCGAGAGTGCGCCCGCCGGGATCGCCGTGCTCGGCGACGACCAGCGAGCCGTCGCTGCGCTCCAGCTCGACGCGGACGTAGCGGGAGGAGAAGGCGGCTCCGACCGACCGGGCCACTGCCAGCAGCTGCGCGTCGGGGTCCGAGCTGTCCTCCAGCCGCTCCGCCAGCGCCGAGACGACCTCGTACGGGTCGTCCCGGCGTCCGCGCAGCAGCCGCCGCACCCCGTGCTGCAGGCGCACGCGCAGCGGGCCGTAGAGCACCCCGACGACGGCCACCGCGACCAGGGCCGACTCCCGGCCGGTGACCAGGGAGCCGGCCAGGGAGAACACGGCGATGTCGATGCCGACCACGAGCGCCGCGAGGGCGCCGTAGAGCAGCGTCCAGCCCAAGCGGCACGGGCAGCATGAGCACCGACCCCACACCCAGCGCGAAGAAGTACGCCGCCGCTGCGCCGAGCGTGCCGGGGGCGGTGTGCAGGGAGTGCACCTGCCAGCCGGCGGCGACCGCGTCGACGCACCACAGCAGGCCGCCGACGGCCATCACCCAGCCGACCGGATGGCTGCCGAGCCGGCGCAGGAGCAGGCACCCGGGGAGGGCCAGCGCGAGCCCTTGCAACGCGGAGGACCAGGCCGGGTAGCTCTCCCCGGGGACCACCGTGGCCCGGTTGAGCAGGTCGAGCACGACGGCGGTCGCCGCCAGGACCAGGCAGCTGCCGAGCAGGAGCGGAACACCCCGGGCGGCACGGCGGTCCGGGAGGGCAGTCGTGACGCGGAGATCGTCTCAGGGGCGGTGTCCCGCCGTCAGCAGGACAGCGGTCCTGCCCCTGCGCGGGACACGGGACAGGACGGCGGCCCCTGCCGGACCGGGTCGCGGGCGCGGCACCCGCTCATCCGCAGCGCACCGTGCGCCCCACTCCACCACTGGAGCAGACGTGACGATCGCGCCGCTGGTCTGCCCGGCGTCAGCCGTCCTGCTCCTGCGCGCCGGGCACCGGGCTGCCGGTGTAGACGAAGATCCGGCCGCTGTCGTGACGCTGGTACAGCCGGCCGCCGGACGCCGCGATGTCCACCGTCGCGGGGTTGTCGTCCAGCTCCTGCCAGCCCGTCCCGGGAGTGCCGGTGGAGGAGTAGACGCGGCCGCTGCTGTGCCGCTGGTACAGCGCACCGCCGTCCGCGACGATCTGCACGGTCGCCGGGTTGTCGTCCAGCTGCTGCCACCGCGGCTGCGAGGCCTCGCGCCGGAAGCGCACGACGCGTGGCACCACCTCGTTGCGCGTCCCGCCGCCCTCGAGCGTGAAGCCGGCGGCGACCCACCCGCTCCCGTCGGGTGCGTCCCGTCGGCAGGTGAGGTAGTCGCCCCACTTCGGCTCGCCCGGAGCATGGGTGCCCGGGCTGGTCACGACGCTGGTCCACGCTCCGGCGGCGTCGTCGCGCACCCCCACCACGTGCCCCGGAGGTCGGTCCGCCCCACCGTGGAACGCGGTGAAGGCCAGCACGCCGTCGGCGTTGGCAGCGGCGGCGGGATAGGCCCAGGCACGGCTGTCGTGCCAGATGTCCGGCTCGTCGACGACCTGCTTGGACGCCTCGCCGATCCGCACGCAGCGGCAGTACGCGTGCGGGCGGCCCGGCTTGCTGCCTGCCGTCCACAGGAAGGTGATCGTGCCGTTGCCGACAGCGCCACCGGTGATGCGGGAGTCGGCCCTGCCGAGCCAGTCGACGCCGTTGGGCCCTGTCGAGGAGATGTCACCGCTCCAGGCGCCCACGGGCACGTCCCACCAGGACAGGCCGGTCGCCGCGTCCGGCCAGGCGAACAGCCGCAGCTGGTCCAGCCTGTTGTGGCTCGCCCAGTACATCGTGTGGGTCGCGCCCTGCGTCAGCCGCAGCGAGCCGTTGCTGGTGGTGGACCAGTGGGAGAACGACAGGTTGCCGCCGGCGGCGAGGGCGTCCAGGGGGAAGCGCATGACCGACGCGCGCTTCCAGGCGTCGGAGGCGTCGAACATGTTGAAGGTGACCACCAGGTGCTGGTCGGTGAGGGCGGCGTCCGGGTAGTCGAACCACTGCCCGGCGAAGGCCGCGTCGAGATGGGTGGGCGCGATGTCCCACCAGCCCCAGCTCCCGCTCGCGAAGTCACCGTCGGAGGTCACCGCGATCCGGAAGACGTTGGCGCCGTCCTGCGCGATGTACTGCAGGATCCAGATCCACAGCCCGCGCGCGTCGTCGTGCAGGGTGACCTGGTCGCAGCAGAACCCGCCCGCGGCGGCGGGCAGAGCGGTGAAGGGGTCCACGTGGGTCCACGACGCTCCCCCGTCCGTCGAGCGGCTGGCGTACCAGTTGCCGGTGACGAACAGCTGGTCGCCGGAGGATCCGAGGGACGGCTCGCCGACCGTCGAGGTCCTGCCGCCGGTCGCGGCGTCCTGCAGCCCGGCGTTGACGGCGAGGGTGATGGCGGACATGGGGCGCTCCTACGGCTCTGTCGGCTCGGTCGGGGGGACGTCGTCGGCGGCGGCGCTCTCGCGAGCGGCGCCTGCCGGTGCTGACGACGGCGCCAGGGGTGGGCCCGCGGGCTTGCGCGTCGTCGACAGGCTCCGCTGCCTGTCGTCGAGGTCGGGCGTCGCGTCGGACTGGGCGCCGGTGGACTCGCGGGCCTGGCGGGTGGCCTCGCCGAGGTGCACGAGCTCGCTGGCCTCCTGCCCGTCGGGCGCTGCAGGGTCGTCGGTGGGTCGCGTCACGGTGGACCTCCTGTGTGGGTCGAGGGCGAGGGGCGGAGCTGGGGCGACCGGTGGAGCCGAGGGCCCACGCAGGGCCCTCGCCGCTCACCGGACGCAGGTGGCGTCACAGCCCGACCAGCAGCCGGGCGGAGTAGCCGGCCATGACCGTCCAGAACAGACCGGCGTAGCCGCGCTCGCCGAGCTGCCGGTTCAGGTGCCGGCCGAGCAGGCTGGCGCCCAGCATCAGCGGCACGGCCGCCAGGGCGAGGCGGTACCCGTCGGCGCCGATCAGCTGTGCCTCCGTCCAGACCGCCGTCTTGGTCAGGTCACCGACGAGCGAGGCCAGCGACAGCGCACCGACGAGGTGCTGCCGGTCCAGGCCCAGCCGGCGCACCGCCAAGCCCTTGAGCGGGCCGGACGTCCCGGAGAAGCCCGACGTCGCGCCTGCGCCGAAGGCCAGGACGCGGGGGTCGAGCCGCGGAACGCTCCGGCGCTCGACGCGCTCGTTGACGTACGCCAGCGCGAACGTCACCAGGACGGCGGCGACGACCAGCCGCTCCGGCGCTGCGACGAGCAGGACGGCGCCGGCGAAGGCGCCGACGGTCATCAGCACGACGACCGGTGCCGCCTTGCGGTAGGGGATGGTGCGCCGGTACAGGACCACCTTCACGATGTTGTTCGCCGCCAGCAGCAGCGCGGCCAGGGCGATGCCCGGCTTCACGCCCAGGACGAGCCCGAGCGCAGGGACGAGGACCAGGCTGCCGCCGAAGCCCGCCGACGCCGACACGGTGAACGACACGGCCACCGCGACGAGCACCAGCAGCACGAGCACGGGCTCCACGAGCACCCCCAGCGACGGTGGGTCCGTGCCGTCTCCGCGCGCGGGGAGCAGGCGCGCCGGGCGTGCACACGGCCGTCCGACGGCACCACGTCCCCGACCACCCGGGACGCGACGACTGTCCGTGACGGCGTCGGAATGCTGATCCTGGGAAGTGCGGCTGTCAAGCGCTTGTCGGCGCGCGCAGACGCCCGTCGTGCACAAAGCGGACGTGCTGCCAAACCTCTTGACGGGCCTGTCGCGGCGCGAGTAGACCTGATCGTCTCTACGCAGAGCGATGACGGAGTCGCCGGCGAGTAGTCGCCCCCGTGACGGCCTGTCGTCGCCCGGACTCGTGGACGTGAGGAAGCGGATGGCACCCTCGCTCGTGTACGTCCACGGCATCGGCAACAAGCTGCCGCGTGTCCCGTTGACGCGCCTGTGGGACGCCGCCCTCTTCGGCGACGACTCCCGGTCCTCCTCGCGCATGGCCTACTGGGCGGACCTGCGCTACCCGCGGCCGTTGCCCGAGAGCGCGACGTCCGCACCGCCGTCCGACGGCGTCGTGTCGGTGCCCGAGAGCGCCGGCGGCGGCAGCGATCCGACGGCCCCGGAGGAGTTCGTCGAGGCAGTCCTGCGGGAGGCGGCGGGCTCGTCCGGGCGCCGGGCGCCGGAGTCGGCTGAGCCCGAGGCAGCCGCTGTCCCCCCTCCGGGCCTGGTCGCCTGGGGGCAGCGGATGACCTACGTCGCGGATGCGCTGGCTCGCGGCGCGGCGCCGGCCGCATCACAGCAGGAGGTCTTCCCGGGACCGAGGGCGGTCCGGCAGGCCGTGTTCCGCGCGCTGGTCGAGCGGGCCCTGAAGGACGTCCACGCCTACTTCTTCGGTGGGCAGCGGGAGCCGGTGCAGGACCGGCTGCGCGAGGTCCTGCAGGCGGTGGACGGGCCCGTGGTGCTCGTCGCCCACAGCCTCGGCTCCGTCGTGGCCTACGACGTGCTCCGGTCGTGGCAGGGCCCGGCACGGGAGGTCCCCCTGCTGGTCACCCTTGGCTCTCCACTGGGCACCGAGGAGATCCAGGACCTGCTGGTACGGCCGCTCCAGGTGCCCGACGGCACCGACCGCTGGCTCAACGCCTGCGACACCCGGGACGTCGTCGCCCTCGACCCGACGCTCCGGCGGGAGTTCCCGCCGGCGGAGCGGGTCTCGGACAGCATCGTCGACAACGACAGCGACAACCACCACGGCATCGAGCCGTACCTGCGTGCAGCGGTGGTGCAGCAGGCCGTGCACGCCGCGCTGGCCGGCTGAGCCGGCTGCTCCTGAGCCCCGAGGAGGCCCCCGTGCCCGACCGGACGGACCGCGACGACCCCCACGCCCCGGTGACCAACGTCGTCCGCACGCAGGACAGCACCGTGCAGACGCGGCTCGCCGTACCGCCGGTGCTGGGCTCGGCCCGCCCGGTCGACCCGACCGATGCAGGTGCGGAGGCGGTCGGGGACTCCGGCCTCCGGCTGGAGGCGGCGGTCGAGACCACCGCTCCCGACGTCCACCTGCCGGACATCGGCGCGGCGTCGTTCGGCGGCGCGGACGTCCAGCTGGAGACCGTCCACGGCAGCGACGACCGCAGGCAGGTGCAGGAGACGGCGCGCTACCCGTGGTCCGCGACCGCGTCGCTGCTCATCACGACCCGGGACGGGGCGCAGTGGATCGGCACGGGGTGGTTCGTCAGTCCGCGCACGCTCGTGACCGCGGGGCACTGCGTGTACATCACCGGCAGCGGGGTCCCGGGACGCGACGGCTGGGTCCTGAGCATGCAGGTCCTGCCCGGCCGCAACGGCACGTCCCTGCCGTTCGGCGCCGTCACCGCCTCGCAGTTCTGGACCGTGCGCGGCTGGGTCGACGGCGGCGACGAGAACTACGACTACGGCGCCATCGTCCTGCCGTCCCCGCTGGGCGAGACCGTCGGCACCTACGGCTTCGCCGTCCTGCCCGACGACGAGCTGGCGGGACGGGTGCTCAACGTCGCCGGCTATCCGGGGGACCAGCCCCCCGGCACGCTGTGGTACGGGTCGCGGACGGTCGCGGCGCTGGGGCCGTCGAAGGTGCACTACGACATCGACACGGCCGGTGGCCAGAGCGGCGCGGCCGTCTACGTCATCGAGGACGGCAAGCGCCTGGGGGTGGCGGTGCACGCCTACGGCGGCCCGACCACCAACTCCGGGACCCGCATCTCGCCCGAGGTCTTCCGCAACCTCTCGGACTGGCAGGTGTGAACCGCCGCCGCCGCCGCCGTCGGCCGCCTCCCCTCGGCCGCGCCCGGGGAGCGGCGCCGTGCTGACCGACGACGAGCGCCACCTCGTCACCGCCGGCCTCCTGCGCGTCGTCGCGCTGGCCACCTCGCCACGGCAGACGCTCGTGGTGGCCCTGCACGAGACGCTGCAGGAGCGGCTCGGCGAGGGCGAGCCGCGCGTGCTCGTCGAGCGCGCTGTCGACCTGTGCCTGGAGGACGGCTACCGACAGGATCCTCCCGCCCTCGTGCACCTCCTGCAGACGCTCCTCGTCGCACTCGACCCCGAGGTTGAGCGGATCGCCAGCCGCCTGCGCGAGCCGCCGCCGGAGCTCGACGACCCCTTCGACGCGGTCGTCCTCGTGAGCAAGCTGCCGTTCCTCGACCGGCAGTCGACGCGCGCCGCGCTGCGGCAGTTCCTGCAGCGGACGCCCCTGCAGCCGGTCGTCGTCGTCAACGGACCGGCACACGGCAAGACCTTCACCGGGGACTTCGTCGACCACGTCCTGTCCCCCTGGCCGAAGGTCCGGCACTGCCGCGTGCACCTCGAGGAGCGCCAGGGCGGGTCGACCGGCCCCGCCGAGCTCGCCTCGGACCTCGTCGCCACCATGGGCGGGAGTCCCGCGAGCGCTCCGCCCGCCAACACCAACCTCGACCGCTGGGTCCAGGACCTCGTCAACTGGGCGCTGAGCGTGGCGAACGCGTCCGACTGCAGCTGGTGGTTCGTGCTTGACGGCTTCAACGCCGAGGAGCTGCGCCCCGACACCCAGCTGCTCATCGCCAAGCTGGCCAAGAGCCTGACCACCGGGGTGGCACGGGAGCGCCACCGTCTCGTCCTCACGGACTTCGACCGGACCGTGCTGCCGCTGCAGCCGGGGCTCATCGCGGTGGAGACGACCGCCCCCATCCCCCGCGCCTCGGTGGCGACCGCGGTCGCCCAGGTGCTCTCGCGGGCGCCCGCGCCGGTGGACCCGGCGCCCGTCCTCGAGCGCGTGCTGCGGGACCTGGGCGATCCGGTCAGCGACCTGCGTGAGCTCGGCCTGCGGCTCACCGACCTCATCGCGAGCGTCGGCGAGCCCCTGCCGGCCAGGCCCGGCCCGCCGTGAGCGAGCCGCCCACGACGACCGAGTCGCTGCTGCAGGCGCTGGACGCGCGGATCGGCGCCCGGCAGGAGAGGGCCGCCGGCGCGCCGTCCCGCCGCACCTCCGTGAACCCCCTGCTGCAGGCGGCCGCGGTCCTGCACGTCTTCGACCCCACTGCGTTGCGGTCCGTGGGGACCGGTGGCTCCGCGTCGGACGCGGCCCTGGTCGAGGTGCTGCACGCGTCGGTGCCTGCGATCGGCTGGCGCGGCGCGGGGCTGCGCACCCTGCGGCTGCAGGTCCGCCGCACCGCCCTGCGCGAGCTGGGGTCGCGGACGGCCATGCGGGCGGCGCTCACGGCGAACCCGGACCGGGTGCAGACCGAGCTGCAGCAGCAGTTCGAGCGGTGGCTGGGCGACGACGGGTTCGCGCTCGACCGCATGGCCTACGTCGAGCTGGAGGCGCTGCGCCAGCTCTACGACTGGGGTCTGGCGAGCTCCGACGGCGCCCTGCCGCCGGTCGAGCTCGTCGAGCGGGCGCGGGCCCGTCGCTCGACCGTCGCCGTCTTCGAGCACCTGGTCGACGAGGACTTCGTCGGCCGGGCGGAAGAGCTCGCGCTCCTCGAGGGACACGTGCGCTCGCCGGGCGGCGTGCCGCTGGTCATCTGGGGTCCGGGCGGCGCCGGCAAGACCGCCCTCGTGGGGCGCTTCCTCATCCGCTACGCCGAGGACCCGGAGGCCGGCTGGTTCCCCTTCGCCTACCTCCCCTTCGACTCCGAGACCCTGGACGTGCGTGAGCCGTTCACGCTGCTGCTCCCCGCCGCGACGCAGCTGGGCAACCAGGCGGGGGCCGCCCAGGGGCCGTCGGCGCCGACGGAGGCCGCGCGCCTCCGGGACGCGCTCCAGCGCTTCACCTCTGCCGTGGGCGACTACCGCGACCGTCGAGGGGCACTGCGCCGGCGGGCCAGCGACGTCGAGCAGCGCGTCGCGCGGCTGGACAGCCTCTCGAGCGCCGACGTCGCGCTGTACGACGCGTTCGCCGACGTGCTCGAGACCGCCGCCGAGATCACGGTGCCGCCGTGGGACACGGTCCTGCTCGTGTTCGACACCTTCGAGGAGGTCGTCTACCGGGCAGCGGAGGACCTGCTCGGCTTCTGGTCGATGCTCGAGCACCTGCAGCGCCGCCTGCCGCGCCTGCGTGTCGTCATCGCCGGCCGCGGCCGGCCCGACCCCGCCTCCACCGCGGCGATCCCCCTGCGCCAGGTCGTGCTCGGCGATCTGGACGAGGACGACGCCGTACGCCTGCTGGGCAAGCTGGGCGTCGACGACCCGGCCCTGGCACGTCGGGTGGCGCACCAGGTCGGAGGCAGCCCGATGTCGCTGCGGCTCGCGGCGAGCGTCGTGACCGCCGAGGGGGCCGGGGACCACGGCCTGCAGGGGCTGTCGGTGCACAAGATCGGACCCGAGCTCGTCCGCGGCCACCTCTACCGGCGGCTGCTCGACCACATCCACGACGAGGACGTCAGGGCGCTGGCGCATCCCGGCATGGTGCTGCGGCGGGTGACGCCGACGATCATCGAGCGCGTCCTCGCGCCGGCGTGCGACCTGCCGGGCGTGTCGAGCGCTCGGGCGGTCGAGCTGTTCGAGGAGCTGCAACGGGAGCAGTCCCTGGTGAGCCTGGACAAGGACGGCTCGCTGCACTACCGGGAGGACGTCCGCCGCCCGGTGCTCCAGCTGCTGGCCCACGACGCGCCGGCCTCCGTCCGGCTGCTCCACGCCTACGCCGTGGAGCACTACCTGCACTCCGCAGCGCCCGCGCACCGGGCGGAGGAGCTGTACCACCGGATGATGCTCGCTCAGCCGCCGGAGCAGCTGGACGACCGCTGGCTGCCCGGCGTCGAGAGGTTCCTCGCCTCCGCCATCGAGGAGCTGCCCCTCGAGCAGCGCCGCTGGCTGGCCGGCAGGATGAGCATCGAGCTGCCCGCGGAGGTCTACCGGCTGGCCCACCTCGGCGAGTGGGAGCGCCTGGTCGGACGCCGAGCGCTGCAGCTGCTGCGCTACGGGGGGCCGGCGGCCGTGCTGGACCTGCTGTCGGAACGGCCGGAACGGACACCGGGCAGCCCGTTGTCCGCCGTCGAGGCGCGGGTCCTGCTCGACCTGCAGCGGCCGCAGGACGCTGCTTCGCTGCTGGACGGGGCCCTCGCCGAGTTCCCCGCACTCGGCAATCCGGGACGCCTGGCCGAGCTGCTCTGGCTGCGCACGCAGGCGGCGGCGGTGCTCGGCGAGAGCTCGACGCGCCTCGCGCTCCTGCACCGGCTCGTCGACGTCACGGCCGGCATGCACTCGTCGCTGGCGCACGTCCAGGCCCTCACCGAGCTGCTGGGGGCCCTGGACCCCGACAGCCGTCCCGACGCCGTGGGCGAGGCGGGGCGCGTCCGTCCGGCGCTCGCCCAGGCCCTGGGTCGGCTGACGCAGGACGAGATCGCGACCGAGAGGTCACTGGTCCGCCTGGCGCTGGTCCGGCTCGGGCCGCACTACCCGTCGCTGGTGGCCCAGCTGGCGCCGCTCGTCCTGTTCGACCTGACCTACCTCGCCGACTCGGGCCTGGTCGACCTGCTCCCCGCCCTGCCCCGGGTCCGTGAGCTGCTCGCCGACCTGCTGCCGTCGGACGGCGCGCCCGCAGGCGACGGGCGCGCGACGGCCGGTGTCGTCGCCGAGCGCATCGTGTCGGCGCTCGCACGCAGGACGCGGGCGGAGGAGGGCGGAGCCCCGCTCGCGCGCCTCGCGGCGGGCGTCCTGCTCCTGCTGCGCGCGGAAGGGGCCTCCCTGTCGGGCTCCTCCCTCGCCGGGCTCGAGGACTACCGGGAGACCTGGGAGCTGGAGACGACACGAGAGGTGGCGGGCTGATGGCGACCGAGCAGCTCCCTGCGCAGCAGCTGGACGCCGTGCGCACCGCCCTGCTGGAGGTGCTGGGCTACGACGCCGCGACCCGGGGAGCGCTGCTCACGGGCCTGCCCGTGGCGGTGCGGGGACTGCTGCCCGGCGGGCAGGCCGCCCCTGCCATCGGGCTCGCGCTCGACCTCGGATTCCTGAACGGGATCGGCCGGCTGGCGGACGGCACCGTCCCGATCAAGGTCCTCCTCGAGCGCGCGGTCTCGCTCGCCGGGCCGATCGAGGCGGCGGACGTCGTGCGCGACGCGCTGTCGGAGGTCGAGGCGCGGACGAGCGGGGCGCCGCCCGTGGTCGTCGCCGGACTGCCCGAGCTGAAGGAGGCGGTGGTCCTGCGCGACGACATGGTCCCGTTCGGCTTCCTGCACGGCGGCCTGGCCGCCGCGCGGGCGGTGGCCAAGCTGATGGTGACGCGGCACGACGACGGCCGGCCCACGCTGGTCTCCGGCAAGCCCGTCGTCCACCTGGGCACCGGATGGCTCGTCGCTCCGGGTCTGCTCATGACCAACCACCACGTCGTCGCCGCACGGGCGCAGGGCGACGCTCCCCCGAGCGCGGCCGACCTGCGTGCGCAGGCCGTCGGCATGACGGTGCTGTTCGACTACGACGACGACGCCACCACGGGCACCGCCGTCGAGGCGGTCGAGCTCGTGGCCGCCGACCCCGGTCTGGACTACGCGCTGGTGCGGCTGGCGGACGCGGGGCGCCCGCCGCTCACGCTGTCGACCGAGCCGGTCGCCGCCGTGAGCCCCGGCCAGGAGATCGCGATCAACGTCATCCAGCACCCCGACGGCCGGTCGAAGCGCTTCGCTCTCCGCAACAACGTGCTCACGGCCGCCACGCCGACCGAGCTCCGCTACCTCACCGACACGCTGGGGGGCTCGTCCGGCTCGCCGCTGCTCGACGACACCTGGCAGGTGGTGGGACTGCACCGCGGCAGCACCTTCGTCAGCGGAGTGCAGTTCCAGGGCCGCAGGGTCGCGTGCGTCAACGTCGGCACCCCCATCACGGCGGTCCTCGCGCACGCCGGGCCCCACCTGCCGGGCCCCGTCTAGGGAGCACCTGCCGGGTCCTCAGCTGCCGGCGGCGTCGGCCTTCCTGGCCAGAGCGTCGACCGCCGCCGCCAGGAGCACGGCCCCCACCACCGCCACCATGACCCTCACCAGGGACGAGGTCTCCAGACCGAGCGCGTCGAAGGCCGTGCTCGGCTGGATCATCGTCCACAGCACGAAGGCCGCCGCAGCGATCGCGCCCCGCAGCAGGTGGAGGCCCTCCACGCTCTTCGCTCCCACGAGGTAGAGGCCGAACGCCAGCAGGACCAGGACGACGAACACGACGCGCATCTCGTCGGGCGCGGTGATGACGGTGGTCCGTCCCTCGCCCGTGCCCGACGTCGTCGTGCCGATGGTCATGGCGACCGCGTGCAGCCCGAGCACCTCGGCGGGCACGAGCGCGGTCAGCGCGTCCTGCCAGTGGCTGACGGTCCCGGTCGCAGTGCCGGCGATCGGAGCGCCGGACGTGCCGCCGGGCGCCGACTCGGCCATCGCGAGCCGTGACCGGGGGCTCGTCGCCTGTCGCCGGCGCGACAGCGACCCGTACAGCAAGGAGCTCATGCGGACCTCCGTCGCACGTCGCTGGTCGGGCATCCATGCACGCGTGATCGAACGTCGTCAAGGGGTTACGCAGCGGGGTCGGCAGGAGTACCTTCCCCCACGCCGAGCTCTGGGGGGAGCACATGACGGCATGGGACAGCCTGCCGGCGGCGTTGCGGAGCGCCGGGCCTGTCGAGGGCCTGCGGCCCCTGCTGCAGGACGTCGAGGTCCAGCAGCACCCGGACGGCCCACTGCCCGGTGAGTCCGGCACCTGGCGTCGGTGGACCGGCCGGCTCGGCGGGACTGCAGGGCCGCTCGCCTTCGACCCCTCCACCGGGTCGTTCGGGAGGGCGCCCGCCGGCGCGGCCACTGCGGTCGAGCTGCCCGACCCGGCTGTCGAGGTCGAGGTGGCGGTGCTGCTGGACAGCGCGCAGGACCTGACCGACACCGTGCGGGTCCGGGCGACGACTCCGCGCGCGTCGGTGCGGCTGCCGTTCCTGCGCGGCGCGATGCTCGCGCAGGGCGCGGGAGCTCGGCAGGGGACGCTGGTGGCGGACCCGGACCACGCCGACGTCCGGTTCTGGCTGCCGAGCGTCACCCTGGAGGTCAGGCACACGCCCGCGGCAGGGGTCGCGGCGCGCCTGGTCGGCACGAGCACGACCGGCACGCCCGTGGACCAGATCGCCGACTTCGTCCGGATGGAGCCGCCGTACGCCCTGATCGGCCCGGGTGACGTCGTCGGGTTCGCCTTCCGCACTGCGGTCCTGGACCTGTCCGGTACGGCGGGACCGACCGTGCCCGCACAGGCGCGGGCGATGCCGGCGGCCTGGCAGGGCTTCTACCTCCCCGAGGTCCGGCTGTTCGTCGCCCCGCAGGGCATGGACGGCCTGGCCGTCAGCGCGGGCGTCGAGCACCTCTGGATCGGCCTCGGCGTGCACGCCGGTGTCACGGGCACCTTCGCCGCGGAGGTGGTGAACCGGGGCGCGGCGCCGCAGGTGCGGGTGCGCTTCCAGGACGCCACCGGCCGCAGCCACCCGGTCCCGGGGACGTCCGGGCCGGCCGCCGTCACGGTCCCCGAGCACTCGACGGTGCTCGTCGACGCCGGCGGCAGCCTCGCGCCGTTCACCTACGAGGTCACGGTCGGCGGTGTCGCGCACGCCGGTGACCGCGCACCCGTGGGAGCCCCAGCGGTCGTCGAGGTGCGCGCCACGGACGCCGGCGGGCGGACGACCACCCGGCGGATCGACGTGGCGCGGGCCCCGGCCGCGGACCGGCCGGCTGCGGGAGCGCAGCCGGTCGTGGTCAGGACGACCAGCACCGGTCCGACGAGGGTGGAGACGGTCCAGGAGTCCGGGCGCGAGGTCGTGCTGCGGCTCGAGCCGGCCGGCGGGCAGGTCGTCTGGTCGTGGACCGGTGGCCCGGTCGGAGGCACCACGGGCGAGACGGCCACGGTGCCGGTCGAGGCGGGGAGCGTCGTCACGGTCACGGCGACCCGCACGTCTCCGCCCGCGGTGCCGGTCGACGTCGACTGCTACTTCCGCTTCGCCCGCCCGACCGCTGCCGAGGTCGACACACCGGAGCGGCTGGCCGCGTACGCCGGCAACCGGGACAACGTCTGGAGCCGTCCGGCCGTCGACCGCCGCGGCACCGCCTGGGCGCCGGGCGCGCAGCCGGTCGTCGACCTGCGGGGGCGCTTCGACGCCTTCCCGGCCGGCACCACCTTCACGGTCGAGGGGTACGCCTCCTTCGACGGGGACCTGGACGACGACGAGCTCAACCGCCGGCTGTCCCGAGACCGCGCGCGGGTCGTCGCCGCGATCGTGGACGGCTGGCGGGGCGCCGGCACGGCCACTGTCCTGGGGCCGCCCTTCCACGGCGACGACGTGTCGCAGGCCGACCCTGCGACCCCCGACCGGAGCTTCTGGCGCGCCACGGTGCACGCCACCCCGCCCACCGCCGCGACCGAGACCGTCGGGGCGCAGGTGTCCCGCGCGGCGGCGCCACCGCCACCGACCGACCTCGACCGCCCACCCGTCCGGCCGCCCGTGCCGGACTGCTTCCACAGCATCGGCCTGGAGGTCGAGCTGGTGCGCGGCACCTTCGTGCGCGCCGAGCTCTACGGCCGGTTCGACGTGCGCACCGCCGCCGAGCAGCGCCTCGCCCGCAACGCGCTCGGACCGCTCCCCGCCCGCAGGAACGCGCAGGACGGGATCTGCAGCTTCCGCCTGCGGCTGCGGGTCGACGAGACCCGTCGCGGGTGGGACGTGCTGGCGGAGTTCCGCGCCGCCGAGGGGGACCTCGACGGGCTGGTCGAGGTCACGCGCCCGACGACCGGGGACCACCCGGGTCTCGACGTGCTCGGCGCCGTCGCGGTGCTCTCCCCGCTGCTCGCCGCCGCCGCACCTCCCGACGCCGGCACGGCCGAGCTCGCGGCGCTCGGCGTGGGCGCTGCGGCCGCCGCCGCCATCGGTGCGGCCGGGGTGGTGCGCACGCAACGGGTGACGCTGCGCGGCGGCGAGCTGGTCGTCGCCAACGCCGTCGTCGACCCGGCGGCGGTCGCGGGCCCCACGTCCACCACGACCATCGTCCTGCTCGACGTGGAGACCGCGTTCTCCTTCGACGTCGGCATCCTGCGCTCACGGCCCGACCGTCCGCTGGTCACGCGCTACAAGGCCGTCGGCGTGCGCTCGCAGTGGACCTCCGAACCAGCGCCGGGCGGTGGGCTGCAGTACGCCCCGCTGCCCGTGTTCGACCCGTCCCGCGGCTACAGCCTCGACGTCCCGGCGAGCTCTCTGGCCGCCGCGCCGCCGCTGGACGAGCTGCTGCGCGTGCTCGGCGTGCGCATCAGCCGGGACAACCCCACCTACCTCGAGGTCGAGGTGGGCATGGGGGTCGACCTCGGGATCGTGGTGGTGGACACCGCGCGGGTCCGCATCCGGCTCGACGCCGCCGAGTTCCCGCAGCTCAGCAGGCTGGGCGCCCGCCTCGACGTGCCGGGCACCCTGCACGGCTCGGGCTACGTCCAGATCACGCCGGCCGGCTTCACGGGCGCCTTCGACCTGACGATCACGCCGCTGAACGTGCGCGGGTCGGCACAGCTCGCCGTCGAGACCAAGGACGGCGTCACCGGTGTGCTCGTCGGGCTGGAGGTGCAGTTCCCCGTCCCCGTGCCGCTGGCCAACAGCGGCGTGGCGCTGTTCGGGCTGCTCGGCGGCGTGGCCGTCAACTACTCGCGCGCGGAGGCGGGGCTGACCCCGCCCCCGCCGGCCCTGGCGTGGCTCGCCCGTCAGCTCGGGGACGACCGCCGCAGCGTGATGCACCCCGCAGGGTGGACGCACGCACCGGGCTCCTACGCCTTCTCCGCAGGGGTGCTGCTCGGGACGGCCGAGGGCGGCTTCGTCCTGCACCTCAAGGGCATCGTGATGCTGGAGGTGCCCGGCCCACGGCTGCTGCTCGTCATGAAGGCCGACGTGCTCAAGCTCCCGCCGGTCCTGGGCAAGCCGACCAGCGCCACCTTCCTCGCGATGCTCGACCTCGACGTGGGACGAGGGACCATCACCGTCGGCGTGGTCGCGGAGTACTCCGTCGAGAGGCTGCTGCAGATCCGGGTGCCGGTGACGGCGTTCTTCGACACCCGGGCACCGGAGAAGTGGTACGTCGACCTCGGCACCTACCGCGACCCGGTGACGGTGGAGGTCCTGGACGTCTTCACCGGCACCGGCTACCTCATGGTGCACGGCGACGGCATCGAGCCGTTCGACCCGCTGCCCGGCATCGTCACGAGCGGGCTGACCATCGCGCTGGGCTTCCACCTGCGCTGCCTGCTGATGGGCAGCCGGTCCGCAGGCCTGTTCCTGGAGGTCGCGGCCGGCTTCGACGCCATCGTGGCGCTCGACCCCTTCGCGTTCGCCGGGAAGATCTACGCGCGCGGTGAGCTGCGGCTGTTCGTCGTCAGCGTCGCCGCGAGCGCGGCGCTGGACGTGCTCTCGGGCCGGCAGCGGACCGTCGTGGACGGCGTCACCTCGGAGGTCGAGCGGACGTGGATCAAGGGCGAGGTCTGCGGATCGGTGCGGCTGTTCTTCTTCCGCATCCGCGCCTGCCTGACCCTCACCATCGGCGAGGCACCGCCACCGGACGTCCCGCCGGCCGACCTGGTGGCGGGGGTCGCCCTCGTCAGTCGCTCCCCCGCGCTCGTCGAGGGCAGCGCCACCGACCGCAGCGTCGACGGCCTGCTCGCGGACGCCATTCCCGCCGGCTCCTCCGACCCGCTCCCCCGGGTGCCGATCGACGCCGTTCCGGCCGTCCTGTTCGACGTGGCGCCCGCCGTCAGAGCCGGCGGCATCGTCCTCGGCGAGGCGCCGCGCGCCTCCTCCGGCGCCGGAGGGTCGTGGGTGCGCCGCGGCAAGCGGTGGTGGCGGTACGAGCTGGTGTCGGTGGCGCTCGCCGGACCACTGCTGCCGGCCGACGGCAGGAAGCCCAGCACCTGGTGGCAGGCCCGGCGCCCAGGAGCGCCTGCCCTGCCACCTGCCCTCGCCCTGCTCGACTGGCTGCCGACACCCACACCGCGGGCCGTCCCGTACGGGCAGACGCTGACGACCACGGTCCGCGAGAGGTGGAGCCGCACGTGCGACCCGGTGGCCGCACCCGCCGAGCTCCTGTGGACCTTCGACGCGCAGCCGGCCGGGCCCAGCCCGGACGGGTGGGAGCTGCACGGCGTCCCCTGGCCCGACGACGCGGGCGGGTGGCGGTCGAGCCCGCCCCGCGGCACGGTGCAGGTCCGGGAGCGCTGGCGCTGCGGCGCGCCGCTCGCCGACGTCCTCAGGGGCGTCGACCCGGCCGTGGTGGTCGGCGACGCGGTCCCCTGCCCGGTCGGCGGTGAGCTGCGCGGGGACGGCATCGAGGCCTGGCTGGTCGACGACCCGGGGACCTTCAGCCGGGCCGCGGGCTCCGTCGACGTCCGGGCGCTCCTGGAGCTGACCGCCGCCGTCGCCACGGGGACGCACCCGGCCGACCTGCCCGCCGCCGCCGTGGAGCGCGGCTGGGACCCGCAGCTCGCCGAGGTGCCGCTGGAGTGCGAGGGACGGGTGCTGCGCTCGAGCGAGGGCGACCTGGAGGACCCGCTGGCGCACGTCGACGTGGAGGAGGACATCGCCGTCGTCCTCGCGGAGCTCGAGCAGAGCGGCTTCCGCCCGTCGCAGCTGCGCGACGCGGTGCTGCTGCGCCAGGAGGGCGGCCTCGTGCAGCTCGAGCTGCTCCTGCTCGTGCCCGGCCGCTTCGTCCACGACCGGCTGGTCCTGGAGTTCTCCGACGGGGGAGGCACGGTCCTCGGCCGCCAGCCGGTCGGCGCAGCCTCCGAGGTGTCGGCGGCGCAGCCTCTTCCGGCCCGCTGGACCGATCCTGCCGGACCGTGGGCGGGGCCGGTGGAGCGGGCCGGACGCATCGCCGCCCGCATCGCGGCGCAGTCGCCGCAGAGCCTGCTGCTCGTGCGCGCCGACGTCCCACCGGGGACGGTCCAGGTCGAGGTCGGCTGGGACATCGAGCACGCTGAGAGCGCTCCGCCACCGTTCCACGTCGTCGCCCTGACCGGCGTCCTGCAGTCCGAGGTCTTGCGCCACGACTGGGACTCGCGCAGGGTCGTGGAGGAGAGCGACGCGCTCAGCAGCGCGCTGACGCAGGATCCCGACGACCGGGCGCTGCTGTCCCCAGGACAGGACTACACCGTCAGCGTCACCTGGCGCGCCGCGTCCCTGGAGCAGGACAGCCCGCCCGAGGTCTCGGCGACGCCGGCCTGGGGCGGCGAGCTCACCCAGTCCTTCCGCTTCGGCACCGACACGTCACCCCCGCCGTCCCTCGACCCGTGGGTGCTCGCCACCACTCCGGCAGCGGACGAGACGGGCGTCCTGTGCCGCGAGCCGCTGCGGATCGCCCTCGCGACGCAGAAGGTCGCTGCACTGTGGGCGGCGTACGGCAGGGAGCTGCGCGTGCGTGTGCTGTCGGCGAGCGGGCGGCACCCGCAACCGCCCGGGGGCGGCCCCGCCGGCGGGCTGTCCGCGCCGGTTCCCACGGCCGCTGACGGCGACCTCCTCAGGGTGGCTGACCGGCTGCTCGTGCGCACGCCCTGGGAGCAGGCCGCCCAGGAGGTTGCCGACGAGCTGCCGTGCGTGCCCGGGACAGGTGACCGCCGGGACCAGGCGGTCCTGGTGCTGCCGTACGACCTCGAGCCGCTCACCGACTACCTGCTCGACGTCGAGTCGGTCCCGCGAGGCTCCTCCCCGGGCGCCCGCGGCGACCGGGTCTTCCGCATCGGCTTCACGACCTCGCGCTACGGCAGCGTCCAGGAGCTCGCCGAGCTGCTCCGCTACGCCCCGGTCGGCGCCCGCGTCGTCCCGGACCCCTCTGCGCTCACCGCGCTGCTCGGCGGGCCGCCACCGACCGGCGACGTCCTGGACGCGGCCTTCGCCCGGGCGGGGCTCGACGTCCCGCAGCAGCCCCGCGTGCCGAGCCTGACGGTGCTGTGGACGGCGGACGCGGTGCCGCAGCCCGCAGCGGTGGTCGTCGAGTGCCCGGAGGCGATGCAGCGCTCGCGACCGATGCCGACGACCGTCGAAGGCCCTCCCGACCGGGGCGACCCGACGCACACCTGGTGGGCGGCGCGGGAGAGGCCGTGGCTGCGCCTGGCTGCCGTCACCGGCGCGCCGGTCGCCGGTGTGGTCATGGCGCCCGGAGGCCAGCGTGCGGTCGCCGTGCTCGCCAGCGGTGCCCGCGGTCGGGTCCTGGGCCTCGACCTTCTGCTGGACGGGGACGACCTCGCGGCCGTCGCCGACGCGGCGGTCCCGGCGGTGCGCGTGAGCCTCACGTCAGCGCCGTGGGAAGCGGAGGTGTGACGTGGCCCGCCTGACCGATCCCTACGCCTTCTCCGCGGAGGGCCTGCGCCTGCAGTGGCCGGAGGTCCTGGACCGGGTGCTCCGCCGCTCCCAGCGGCTCGACGGGGACTGGCTCGACGAGCTGCACCGCCTGCGCGAGGAGCTGCAGGAGCAGCGACCGGTCGACATCGCCCTGCGGTGGATGTGCTCGCCTGCGCTGGGCGTGCCGCCGGGTCCCTTCACCGTCTGGACCCGCGACGGCCGGGACGAGCCGTCGGAGGTCGACGTCCGTCGCTCCGCCTCGCGGTCGGGCACGGTGCTCCGCTTCCACCGGGTCGCCGCGGTCGTGGACGTCGACTTCTCGGTCGACGACCCGAGCCGGCCGTCGGCGCTGTGGGGCTTCCGCGACGTCGTGCGTCCGGCAGCCGCCGTGGCCGTCGTCGCGGGCACCGCCTCCGGGCCCGGCCGCATGCGGCTGCGACTGCGGACCAGCGGCGCCACCAAGGTGCTGCTCGTGAACGGCTCTGACGCGCAGGTCGCCGTGCAGTGGCTGCAGGACGTGGTCGACGCCGACGACTGGCAGCCGGTGGAGGTGGTCGGGCTGCCCGGCGCGCCCGAGGCGTACGACCCGACGCCGCAGGGGCCGGTCGACGGCCTCGTCCACCCCTGGGACGCCGCCGTCTCCCGCGTCGTGCGCGGCGGCCCGCCCGTCGGGTGGTGGCCGGTGACGGAGGCCGCCCGCCTGGCTCCGCGGTGGGAGCGACCGGACCCGGCAGCGCTCGTCGACGAGGTCGGCGCGACCCTGCTGACCGAGATCGGGGCGCTGTACGTGCCCGGCATGCTGCCGCCGGACCAGTCCGCGCTGTCCCTCACCCGCCCGGTGGACGGGCCACCCGCACCCGCGGGCCGGCCGCCGCGGCCGACGACGGCCAGCGTGCCGCCGCTGGCCCTGCTGGCGCTCGCCGCCTCGACCGATCCGTTCCTCGCGCTGGCCACGGGGTTCGGGAGCACGTACGCGCTGGAGCCCGGCGGCCACGGGCAGATCGCCGTCGGAGCCGCCGACCTCCTCGTCACCGCCGACTACCCCGAGACCCACCGACGGCAGGGACCGGCGCAGCTCGCGGCCTTCGTGCCCTCGCCGGAGGGCCACGCGGCGACCGCACCCGTGACCTCGCTGTCGGCCGTACGGGCCGGTCTGGTCGGGCCCGCACACGTCGACGCGCCGTGGCGGGAGAGCGTGCGCCTGACCTGGGACCGGCGCGAGCCCACCGGCATCGCCGGCCGACCGGCGGGGCTCGCCGTGGCCCGCTACGACCTCGGCGCAGGGCCCGAGGCCGAGGGGCTCAACCCGCTGCGGGACTCCGGCGGCGCCCGCCCGCTCGTCCCGTCCCCGCTGGCGCCGCAGGGCGGCCCCGGGCACGATCGCGACGTCTTCGTCGACGGTGCGGCCGAGATCCCGCTCGGCAGCGGCGGGCGCTCCACGGGCTACGCCGTCGCGGTGCAGGACGTCTTCGGCCTGTGGTCCCCGTGGGAGGACACCACCTACGGCGGCGACGAGCCGGCTCCGCCCCTCCCCCGGGTCGTCTCGCTGCGGCTCGAGGCCCGCTGGACCGGCACCGCCTCCTGCCCCGCCGAGCTCGTCGCCGAGGTCGCTGTGGACTGGTCCGAGCGGACGCCGGCGGCCCTCGACCTGGGCTACGTCGTCTTCCCCGCCCTGACCGAGGTCGAGCCCGACCCGCCTGCCTCCACGCCCACCGAGCTGGTCAGCTGCTCCTTCTCCGGCGGCGCGCTCGCCGACCCGACCGCGCGGGTGAGGATCGAGCACCTCGACCCGTCGGGGGTCGAGCACGTGCCCCCGGGTCCGGACCAGGGCGAGCAGACCCGGCGCTACCGCCTGACGGTGCCCGTTCCGGTGCTCGACTTCGGCGCCGCCCCTCGCTGGCGGGTGCACCTGTGGGTCCGCACGACCGTCTCGGTCTCGCCCGGCGCCCCGGGCCCCTGGTCCCCGCGCCTCGGCCCGCCCCGGGAGCTGCCGGCGCGTGCGGAGGCCGCGTCGCCCGTCCCGGTGGCACCGCTGCCCCTCCCGCCACCCGCCGGCGTGCCGGTGGGCAGCACTCCCGACGGCGACGGACGCTCCCACGTCAGGGTCCGCTGGCTGCTCCCGCCGGGAGCCGACGTCGACCGCGTGGTCGTGTGGGAGGCGTCCGAGAGCGCTGTGCGCCAGACCGCGGCGAGGACGACGGTCCCACCCGCCGTCCCGCCCCCGGCACAGGCCCCCGAGGGCACGCCCCTGCACGAGCGGCTCGCCCAGCTCCGGGCGCTGTACGACGCGCTGCCGGCCGTGCAGCGCAGAGCGCTGTGGCGGCGCGCTGTCGAGCTGCCCCGGCATCCGCGCCCGATCCCGCCGGACGCCGACCTCGCCCTGCCCCGCGGCTCGACCGACCTCCACCTGTTCGCCGTCACCACCGAGACCTCGACCGGCGTCGCGTCAGGGCTGCCCGAGACCAGCGACGGCGTCCAGTTCGTCACCGCACCCCGCCTGCGCCAGCCGGCGGTGCCGCACATGAGCGTGTCCGCCGGCGCCGGGGGTGACATCACGATCGGCTGCTCGACGACCAGCCGGGTCCCTGTCTCGTCCTTCGCCGTGCTCGCGACGCGCTCACCCACCGCGGCGCGCAGCGCCGACACCATGGGACCGCCGGTCGCCATCCTCCCCGCGGGTCCTGGGCAGCCCGTGCCCGCCGAGCGCCGCATGTTCCCGGACGAGCAGCGCTACTCGGCCGACGGGCTCCTCCCGCTCCCGCCGTCCTGGGACGAGCACCTCGTCCGCGTCGTCGCGCTGCCCGTGGCGGAGGACCCGCCCCGGGCCGTCCGCGGGCTCCGGTCCCCGTCGTCGGAGGCGGTGACGGTGCTCGCGCTGCCGCCCGGCCCTCCGCAGCTCGACGGCCTGGTCGCCGAGCTCTGGGGGCCGGCGTCGGAAGGCGTGGTCGTGCGCGGCTGGACCGACGCGCCCGTGCGCGCAGGTGCGTTCGGCGAGCACCGCCTCTCGGCGGTCGTGACCGGCGCTGCGGACCTGGCTGTCGGTCCAGTGGCCGTCACGGCGCTGCCGGTCCCGGGCGATCCGGCAGCTCCGCCGGCAGGGGCAGAGGCAGCGGCCGTGGCTGTGCGCGGCCGGCCGGCGGACGGGCGCACACCGCTCGCGCTGTGGTTCACCCGCGCCACCCCGGACGACCCCTGCACGGTGACCGTGACGGTCGTGGATCCGAAGGGCCGCCGGACCTCCCGCGACGTGGTGGTCCCGGGCAACGCTCCTGCGTCCGCTCCCCCCACGCTGGAGGTCCTCGACGTGTTCAGCCTGCGGGGCCGCGGCCTGGTCGTCCGCCTCCGTACGGACGCTCCGGTCACCGCCGAGCCCCCGGGGCCGGCCACGCTCTCCGTCACCGCGACCACGGCTCGGCTCCCGTGGTGGCGGCCTCCGTCACCGCCGCCCGGGCGCTCCGCGGGGCAGAGGGCGTCCTCGTCGCCCGGTGCGGGCCTGCGACCCCTGCGCGACCGGAAGCTCTCGGCATCCTTCTCGCTCCCGGACGTGCCGGTGACGCCGCGGACCAGGCCGTTCCCCCGCTCGACGTTCGCGCTCACGCGCACCAGCGACGAGTCGCCCCACGAGTACTCCCTGCTCGTCGGGCTGCAGTCACCGGTGGCCATCAGCCTGACCGTCGCACTGGCGGACGCCAGCAGCACCACGGTGCGCGTCACCGGGTAGTCACTCGACCGCCTCCGACCCCGAGTCCGGCAGGAGGGGACCGGCCGGCCCGCCTGAGGGCCGGGGGTCGGACCCACTAGCGTCGCCGCCCGCCGGTTACCTGCTCCTGCGGAGGACCCTGATGATCTGCATCGCCGTGAAGTTCCCGATCCGCGCCGAGAGGGCCGACCAGTTCATGGATGCGGCGAGCGACTACACCGCCGCCAGCCGCGCCGAGGAGGGCAACGTCTTCTTCGAGTGGTCGCGCAGCCTGGAGGACCCCACCACCTTCGTGCTGCTCGAGGCCTTCCGCGACGCGGACGCAGGCGCGGCGCACGTCGCCGGCCAGCACGTCGAGGACTTCTTCGGCTGGGCCCCGGACTGGGTGTCCGCCACGCCGCAGATCATCTACATCGACTCGCCGGACCTCACGGGCTGGGGACCGATGGGCGAGATCCAGCCCCGCGGGCAGTAGGCCCGCCGCGGACCCCGGGGCAGCGGCCTGCGTCAGCGGCCCTGCGGCCGCTGCACCGTCAGCCCGAGCGCGGCTCCAGCTCCAGCGGCGCGTAGTAGTTCTCGGCCCCCGAGCGCCGGACGTCGCTCAACCAGTCGCCCTCGTAGGTCGACGTGGGTCCCTGTGCCGGGTCGGCGAACGACCAGGCCTGGCGGCGGTAGGTCCAGTTGTCGGGTGCGAGGCGGTGGCTCTCGCGGAACCAGTGCACCGCCCGGTCCGCACGTCCGGTGCGGTGCAGCTGCTGCCCGAGCGCGAAGGCCGCGGCTGCCTGCGCCTCCCCCACCGGGCGGGGGGCGGAGCGCTCGAGCACCTCCTGCCCCGACAGGGCGTAGCGGCTCGCCGAGCCGTGCGCCACCCAGTCGCGCAGGGCGGCGACGTACGCCTCCGGCTGCAGCTGCATGCGGGCCAGCTCGGGCTGCACCATGCGCAGCCGGGCCACGGCGCTGTCCGACAGGCGGGAGCGCACGGCCGGGTCGTCGAGGTCGAGGTCGACGAAGGTCGGGCGGGCCGGGTAGGCCGTCTCCGGCGGTCGCACCACCGTGCCCTCCTCGTCCACCCAGATCCCGCTGGGCACGTTGACGACGCCGAACAGCTCACCGAGCAGGTGCGCCTCGTCGACGACGACCGGGAAGTCGACGCCCTCGGCGAACGGCGCCGCCGCAGCCGCCCCGCCGGTGTCCATGGCCACGCTGAGCAGCTCGAAGCCCTGCGGGGCGAGCTCGGTGCGCAGTGCCTGCCAGACCGGCAGGTCGAAGCGGCAGCCTCACCAGCTGGCCCACGCGGCGATCAGGACCTTCCTGCCGCGCAGGGCGGACAGCGGGAACGCCTCGCCGGTCAGCAGCGGCAGCGTCAGGTCAGGGGCCGTGACCGTCGTCATCGCACGACCGCCCGCCTCGGGTCCGAGCGCCCACAGCCCGAGCTGCTCGTCGTGCAGCAGCGGCATGCCCAGGCGCTCCGCGAACGCCGGCAGCTCGACCCGTCCGTCCTGCAGGGTGCCCGCGGGCAGCGGCACGCAGCGCTCGCCGCGGCAGGCACCCTGCGGCTCGACCTTCCAGCCGGTCTCGCGTGCCAGCACGTCGACCGGGACCTGCAGGACGTCGGTGATCACCGGTCGAGACTAGTGCCGGGCGCTCGCAGGAGGACGCCCGACCCTGTCGAGGGAGCGTCGCTGTCGGCCCGGCACGCAGCCGTACCGGTCAGGGACGTCCACCTCGCCGAGCGCGGAAGGCCGCGACGTTGACCCGGTTGGCGCACGAGGTGCTGCAGTAGCGGCGGGAGCGGTTCTTCGTCAGGTCGACGAGCACGTCGTCGCAGTCGTCCGCTCCGCAGGCGCTGAGCCGGTCCAGCTCCTGGAGTCGGACGACGTCGACGAAGGCCATCGCCGCCTCGACCGCCATGCGGTCCGCGAGCGGCGCCTGCGACGGCGTCGCGTGCAGGTGGTAGCCCCAGTCGTCGTGCGCGACCAGCTGAGGGAGCGCGTGCGCATCCGACAGCATCCGGTTGACCTGCTCGACGACGCCGTCCTCGTCGAGTTCCCAGAGCCGTCGCAGCCGCGGGCGGAGCTGACGCACGGCCGCCAGCTCCTGGGCGTCACCGCGGCGCGACCCGGTCCACCCCCACCGCTGCACGAAGGCGTCCAGCGACGCCAGGTCGGTGAGCTCGTCGTGCTCGGGCTGCGCGGTGTTCACCAGCGCCGCAGCGGCGGTCAACGCCGTCTCCGTGTCATGGGCGAAGAGCACTTGACCCCTTTCACACGCGTCCCCTACGGTGCAAGGACCATAACCTGCTTGACCGATTACGGGAGCTCGCGTGCAGCACCGGGGCCGAGGCCGAGTCGGTATGGCGCTGGCCCTGCTGTCCGCAGCCAGCTTCGGCACGTCGGGCTCCTTCGCCGCGAGCCTCCTGCAGGCCGGCTGGACGCCCGGTGCAGCCGTCACGGTGCGCGTCCTCGTGGCGGCACTGGTCCTGACGCTGCCCGCCCTGCTGCAGTTGCGCGGCCGGGGCCGGCTGCTCCGGCGCAGTGCCCGGACCCTGCTGGTCTACGGGATCGCCGCCGTGGCCGGGGCCCAGCTGTGCTTCTTCATGGCCGTGCAGCACCTGTCCGTCGCTGTCGCGCTGCTGCTCGAGTACTCCGGCGCGCTGCTGGTCGTCGGCTACCTGTGGCTCCGGCGCGGCCAGCGGCCCGGTCCGCTGACGGTCTGCGGTGCGGCGGTCGCGGTCGCCGGCCTCGCGCTCGTGCTCGAGCTCCTGGGCAACGCGGAGCTCGACCTGGTCGGCGTCCTGTGGGGCCTGGGCGCCGCCGTCGGGCTGGCGACGTACTTCGTGCTGTCCGCGGAGAGCGAGGACGTCCTGCCCCCGCTCGTCGTGGCCTGGGGCGGCCTGGCCGCAGGGGGCGCGGTCCTCGCGCTCGCCGGCGCGTCCGGCGTCCTGCCGCTGGCCGCCCCGCGCACGGACGTCACGCTGCTCGACACCCAGGTGAGCTGGCTGGTCCCGGTGGTCGGGCTGGCACTGGTCGCGGCGGTCGTCGCGTACGTCACCGGCATCGCCGGCGCGCGGCTGCTCGGCGCCAAGGTGGCGTCGTTCGTCGGGCTGACCGAGGTCCTGTTCGCCGTCGTCTTCGCCTGGGTGCTGCTGGGCCAGTCCCTCGGCGCGGTGCAGCTGGCAGGCGGTGTGCTGGTGCTCGTCGGCATCGCCCTGGTGCGCGTCGACGAGCTCCGCCTCCCGGCGGCGGCGCCCGTGCTCACCCCGCACGAGGACGTGTTGACGGCGCAGCCCTGACCCTGCACGTGCTGCCGGACAGGCCCCGCACTCGTGCCGGCCGGGGGTGCGTGCCCGGACCGGGACTCGGTGTGACGAGCCCCACTGCTAGCAGAGTGCTTGCTTTCGTTAGCGGTGGGGGAGACTGGGGTCATGACAGACACCACGATCGCCAAGATCCAGGAGCAGCTGCGGATCCTCCTGCAGCTCACGCAGACCGAGGTCCAGATCGCGCAGACCCGGGTCGGTCAGGCCCGTACGGACGCCGTCCGGCGCGAGCTCACCGAGAACGGCCGCAACGCCCAGGAGCGCGCCCGCCGCATCGCCGACGCGCTGCGCGAGGTCGGCGGTTACCCCGACGTCGTGACGCCGGTCATCGGCCGCGTCACCGCCTTCGTCAAGACCAGCCTCGAGCAGGTCGAGCCGCTGTCCGAGGCGCTGCTGCAGGACCTGCAGCTCGAGCACCAGCTCGTCGACCGGGCCCGCTACCTCAAGGTGCTGGCGACGGCCGCCGACCGTCCCGCAGTCGTCCGGCTCGCCGAGCGGCTGGTCGAGGCGCACTCCGCCACGGTCGACTGGCTGACCACCGTCCTGGCAGAGGAGGCGCTCGGCGGTCCCGCGGCCCTGACCTCGACCCCGCTGCAGCGCGTCGCCGGTGCCGCCACGCGCGTCGTCAACCTGCCGAACCGCATCGCCGTCTCCGGTGTGAACCGCTACGTCGACACCGTCCAGCGGACCGCCGGGCAGGCCCGGACCCGGGTCAGCGTCCTGGGTGAGCGGGCTGCCGGCTTCGCCGACGGTGCCCGGGAGGTCCTGACCACCGGCCGTGACGCGTCCCTGCAGCGCGCCGAGCGCGTCGCCAAGCGCGACGGCAACCGCGAGGCTGCCGAGGCGCTGCACGAGACGCGCAGCAACGTCGGTGCGCTCGAGGCCTCCGAGCTGCCGGTCAAGAACTACGAGAGCCTCAGCACGACCGACGCCATCGCCGCCGTCAAGAAGCTGACCGAGGTCGAGGACGTCCGCACCGTCATCGCCTTCGAGGAGTCGCACAAGGCCCGCAGCAGCGTCGTGAGCGCCGCCCAGACCCGGGTCGCCGCGATCGCCAAGCAGGTCGCCGGGATCTGATCCTCCCCGCTGCACCACCCGGAGGGCCGGCGCTTCGCGCCGGCCCTCCGTCGTCGGCACCACTGGTGTCCGGCAGGACGCCGCACCGAGCAGGGCGGGCGCCCTCGACCGGGCAGAGCTCAGCCGTGGTCGGACGCAGCAGAGGCGGTGCCCCGTCTCCGGTGACACCGCCTCTGACCTGCACTTCTCTCGTCGGGCTGACAGGATTTGAACCTGCGACCCCTTGACCCCCAGTCAAGTGCGCTACCAAGCTGCGCCACAGCCCGAGTCGTGCGCCGCGCGGGCCTACGAGCACCCGCGAGCGCAAGGAGCCTAGCAGCGTCGGCCCTACCGGTTCTTCTCGCGGACCTTGACGCTGACCTCGATCGGGCTGCCGGCGAAGCCGAAGTCCTCCCTGAGCCGGCGCTCGACGAAGCGGCGGTAGCCGGCCTCGAGGAAGCCGCTGGTGAACAGCACGAACCGGGGCGGGCGCGTGCCAGCCTGCGTCGCGAACAGGATCTTCGGCTGCTTGCCGCTGCGCACGGGCGGTGGCGTCTGGGCCACCAGCTCGCCGATCCAGGAGTTCAGCTTGCCCGTCGGAACCCGCGTCTCCCAGCCCTCCAGCGCCGTGTGCAACGCCGGCGCGAGCTTGTCGACGGCGCGGCCGCTGAGCGCCGACAGGTTCAGCCGCGGCGCCCACTGCACCCGGGAGAGCTCGCGCTCGATCTCCTTGGCCAGCTGCGGACGACGGTCCTCGTCGACGAGGTCCCACTTGTTGAACGCGATCACGAGCGCACGCCCGGCGTCGACCGCCATGCCGATCACGCGCTGGTCCTGCTCGCTGATCGGCTCGCTGGCGTCGAGCAGCACGACCGCGACCTCCGCCGCGTCGATCGCGCCCTGCGTGCGCAGCGAGGAGTAGTACTCCGCACCGGAGGCATGGGCGACGCGACGGCGCAGGCCGGCGGTGTCGACGAAGCGCCAGAGCTCGCCGCCCACCTCCACGAGCGAGTCGACCGGGTCGCGGGTCGTCCCGGCGACGCTGTCGACGACGACCCGGTCCTCGCCCAGGAGCCGGTTGAGCAGGGAGGACTTGCCGACGTTGGGCCGGCCGACCAGCGCGACGCGGCGCGGTCCGGCCTGCTCGTCGAACCGCTCGGCCGGGGTCTCGGGCAGGGCGTCGAGGATGACGTCGAGCAGGTCACCGCTCCCCCGGCCGTGCAGCGCCGAGACCGGGTGCGGCTCACCCAGGCCCAGCGACCAGAGCATCGCCGCGTCAGCCTCGCCGCGCTCGTCGTCGACCTTGTTGGCCACCAGGACGACGGGCTTGCGCGCCTTGCGCAGCACGCGGACGACGGCCTCGTCGCTGTCGGTGGCGCCGACGTTGGCGTCGACGACGAACAGCACGGCGTCGGCGGCGGACACCGCGACCTCCGCCTGCGCGGCGACGGCCTTCTGGATGCCGACGGCGTCGGGGTCCCAGCCGCCGGTGTCCACGACGGTGAAGCGGCGGCCGCGCCACTGGGCGTCGTAGGTCACGCGGTCACGGGTGACGCCGGGGACGTCCTCGACGACCGCCTCGCGCCGGCCGAGGATGCGGTTGACCAGGGTCGACTTGCCGACGTTGGGGCGGCCGACGACGGCCAGCACAGGCTGGGCCGCAGCGCCCTCGTTCAGCCCGCTCCCGTCGGGATCGGTCACGCCAGACCCGCCCGCCGGGCGAGGTCGAGGACCACGTCGACGACCTGCTGGGCGTCCATCGTGCTGCTGTCGAGGTGGACCGCGTCGCCGGCGGCCTGCAGCGGGCTGGTGGCGCGGCTGCTGTCGAGGCGGTCCCGGCGCGCGAGGTCGGCGGCGACGGCGGCCACGGTCGAGGAGGCGCTGCCGCTCACCTCGACGCCGGCGTCGGTGTCGCCGGCCCGGCGGGCGGCCCGGACGTCCGCGGAGGCGTCCAGGAACACCTTCACCGGTGCCTCGGGGAAGACCGCGGTGCCGATGTCGCGGCCCTCCAGGACCGCCCCCGCCTCGCCCGCGAACTCCCGCTGCAGCGCGACGAGCCTCGTACGCACTGACGGCACGGCGCTCACTGCGCTCACCGCCGCAGTCACCTCGGGTCCGCGCACGACAGTGCTGACGTCCTCGCCGGCGAGGCGGACAGCGGCGGCGGCCGGGTCGGTCGAGACCTCGATGGCCGCCCCGGCCACGACCGCGTCGATGCCTTCAGGGTCGGACAGGTCGGTGCCCGCGCGGAGCACGGCCAGCGTCGCGGCGCGGTACGTCGCTCCGGTGTCGACGTAGCGCCAGCCGAGCTCGCGCGCGACGGCGCGCGCCACGGTGCTCTTGCCCGACCCGGAGGGGCCGTCCAGAGCGATGACCTTGGTCGGAGCGGCGGGCACGTCGAGTCCTGACGGGAGGCGGCACGGGAAGGGCCAGCCTAGTCGCGGCGACCCGCCCGCCCCGTACCTCGACGATCATCCGCCTCTCCCCCGGCGATCATGCAGGTGTTGCCCGCCACTCACGCTCAGCGGGTGCGCAGCACCTGCATGATCGGCGTGGGAGCTGTCAGGCGAGGACGTCCCACCCTGCGGCGGCCAGGGCCGTACGGGCCGCGTCCCGGGTGTCCGCGGCGACGACCACCTCGATGACCCCGCTGGGGCGCCCGGGCAGGTGCTCGACCCGTACGTCCTCGACGTTGATGCCCGCCTCGGCGGCGCTGACGAGGACCCCGGCGAGCTGCCCGGGGCGGTCGGGCACCGACACGCCGACGACGGCGAAGTCCCGGTCGGTCTCGCCGCGCTTGACCGGGACGAGCGCCCGACCGGCGTTGCCACGCCTGAGCAGGTCCTCGAGGCGACCGCGGTCGACGGCCTCCAGCGCGGCGGCGGCCCGCTCGAGCTCGTCGGCCAGCTCGCGCACGAGCGGTGCGACGGCGCGGGCGTTCTGGCTGAGCACCTCGACCCACATGGCCGGCGCGCTGGCCGCGATCCGGCTGGTGTCCTGCAGCCCCGGTCCGGCCAGGCGCAGCTCGCCGGCGGAGCGGGCGAGCAGCACCGCCGCCAGGGCGCTGGCGGTGACCTGCGGGAGGTGGCTGGCCAGCGCCACGGCGGCGTCGTGCTCGGCCGCCGGCAGCTCGAGCGGTACGGCGCCGCACCGCTCGGCCAGCGAGCGCGCCGCGGCCAGCGCCGGCGCGCCGGTGCGCGCAGACGGGCACAGCGCCCACGGCCGGCCGACGAACAGCTGCGCCGTGGCGGCCGCCGGTCCGGAGGACTCCTTGCCGGCCATCGGGTGGCTGCCGCACAGGCTGGCGGGCTCGGCGCCGGCCGCCTCGGCCGCGGCCTGCACGGGGGCCTGCACCGAGCAGACGTGGCTGTACGTCTCCCCCGCCCCTGCCCGCTGGAGCCGGACGAGCTCGCCGGCCACGGCGGCGGGTGGCACCGCGAGCAGCACGTGCGCGACCCGCTCGCCGCCGTCCCAGGCCCGGCCGGCGCCGCGGCGGCAGGCCGTCTGCAGGGCGGACGGGTCGCGGTCGGCGAGCACCACGTCGGTGTCGCCGTGCAGCGCCAGCCCGACGGAGGTGCCGAGCAGGCCGGTGCCGACGACGAGCAGGCCGGCCGTCACCTCAGGCCGGCAGGTCGCGCCGCAGCGCCGCCGCTCCGCGCAGGAACGCGTGCTTGACCTCGGCGCGCGGGAGGTCGGTCTCGACGTGGGCGAGCACCCGCAGCACCCGCGGCATCGCGCCCGCGACGTCGATCTCGGTGGCGCACAGCAGCGGCACGTCGACGAAGCCCATCTGACGCGCGGCGTACGCGGGGAACTCCGACGTCAGGTCGGGCGTCGCGGTGAACACGACGCTGATCAGGTCCTCCTGCGTCAGGCCGTTGCGCTCCAGGACGGTGCTCAGGAGCTCGGTGGTGGCGTCGAGCACCTGCTGCCGGTCGTCCTCGTCCACCTGGATCGCCCCGCGGACGGCTCGCACTGCCATGCGCCGCAGCCTACGACCGGCGGGTCGACGGGGATGCGGTGATCGCGATGGGCACGCGAGCGCTCGTGATCGTCACATCCGCGTGCGCAGGACGGATGGCGTGGAGCAGACGTCCGGTGCGGGACGGCGTGCGGCCCTGGGGGTGCGCCCGTTGGCGCCTGTGCACACGAGCTGATCACCCGGGATGCCCGTCGCGGTGCGGTCGAGCGTGGTCGCCGACCGCGTGGATCAGCTCGTGTGCAGGTCTGCCGGTCGGGCGCGGCTGCCATCCCGGTCCGGGCCGCGGGGCCGTACGCCCCGGCAGCGCAGTCCGGGCCTCCGGGGCCGTACGCCGAGGCAGCAGGGTCCAGGCCCGCTGGGCCGTAGGGGCCGAGGCAGCCCGGTCCGGGCTCTCAGGACGGTACGCAGTGGCCGTGCGGTCAGGCGGGGGCCGTAGGCCCCGGCAGCGCGGTCCGGGCCTCCGGGGCCGTACGCCCGGGACCACCCGGCCGTGGCCACCCTCCCGTGCTTCGGGTGGCGGCCCGCCGGCGGTCCTGGGGGCCGCCGCTGTCCGCTGCGCACACGAGCTGATCACCCGCGACGCCCAGACGCACGCGGTCGAGCGCGTCAGGCCGAGCCCGTGGATCAGCTCGTGTGCAGAGCTGACAGCGCCAGGCCAGCCGGACCACAGGCGCGCCGGCACGACGCCACCCGCGGGCCGCCGACGCCGCCGGCCCGGCCTACATCCCGACGAGCGTGAACAGCCCCGCGAGCTCCTCGCGCGTCAGGTTGCGGATCTTGCCGGGCTTCTGCGAGCCCAGCTGCACGGGGCCGATGGCGGTGCGCAGCAGGCGCTGCACCGGATGGCCCACCTCCGACAGCGCGCGGCGCACGATGTGCTTGCGCCCCTCGTGCAGGACCAGCTCCAGCAGCACCCGGTTGCTGGTGCTGTCGACGAGCTTGAACGAGTCGACCCGCACGATCCCGTCGTCGAGCTCCACCCCCTCGCGCAAGCGCTTGCCGACGTCGCGCGCGACCGGGCCGAGGACCTCGGCGAGGTAGGTCTTGGGCACCTCGTACGACGGGTGCGACAGGCGGTGAGCCAGCTCGCCGTCGTTGGTGAGCAGCAGCAGCCCTTCGGTGTCGGCGTCGAGCCGGCCGACGTGGAACAGCCTCTCCACCCGGTCGCGCACGAGGTCCCCGACCGTCGGCCGGCCCTCGGGGTCGGACATCGCCGTCACGTAGCCGCGGGGCTTGTTCATCGCCAGGTAGACCTGGCCCTTGGCCGTGTTGATCCGCATGGTGTCGACCCGGATGACGTCGACGTCCGGGTCGACGCGTCGGCCCTGGGAGGTCACCACCTCGTCGTTCACCGAGACCCGGCCCTCGCCGATCAGCACCTCGCAGGCCCGGCGGGAGCCGATCCCGGCGGCGGCGAGCACCTTCTGCAGGCGGACGCCGTCTGGCGCGTCGGTCGTCGGTGTCATGTCGTCCTCACGGGTGCAGGGGCGGGCTGTCGTCGCCGAGCTCGGACAGCTCGGGCAGCAGCGGCGCGAGGGCCGGCAGGTCCTCGAGCGACGACAGCCCGAGCTTCTCGAGCAGCAGCGGGGTGGTGCGGTAGAGCGTCCCGGCGCTGTCCGGGTCCTGCCCTGCCTCGGCGACGAGGCCTCGGGCGAGCAGGGTCCGCACGACGCCGTCCACGTTGACCCCCCGTACGGCACTGATGCGCGCGCGGGTGACGGGCTGCCGGTAGGCGATGACGGCCAGGGTCTCCAGCGCGGCCTGCGTCAGGCGTGCCGACTGCCCGTCCAGGACGAAGCGCTCCACCCACGGTGCGCATTCCGCACGGGTGTAGAGCCGCCACCCGCCGGCCACCTGCCGCAGCTCGAAGCCCCTGCCCGAAGCGGTGTAGTCGTCGGCGAGTGCCGTCAGCGCCGCCTCCACCCGACCGGTCGGGTGCTCGACGACCGCCGCCAGCACCCGCGCGGGCACGGGCTCGTCGGTCACGAGCAGCACCGCCTCGAGCAGGGCCGGCAGCGGCGGGACGGCCGCTCCCGTCTCGACAGGCCCGGTCACGGCTCCCCCGTCCACCGCACGTGCAGGTCGCCCAGCGCCTCGACCTGGTCGAAGGCGACGAGCCCTTCGCGGTACAGCTCGAGCAGGCCGAGGAAGCGCGCGACGACCTCGAGGGTGCCGGCGCAGTCGGCGGTGAGCGCCCGGAACGTGCCGCTGCCGCTGCGGAGCAGCCGGTCGCGCAGCAGCGCGGTCTGCTCCCGGACGCTGACGGTGCCCCCGTGCACGTGGTCGACGGCCACCTGCGGCTGCTCGCGCGGCGCGAGGACGCGGGCGGCGAGCTCGGCGAACTGCGAGGCCCCGAGCCCGAGCAGCACCTCGGGCAGCGCCGAGGCGAAGCGCGGCTCCAGCGACACCGCCCGGGGGTGGCGTACGGCCTCGACCGCCAGCAGCTCGGAGAAGCGCGCGGCGACGGCCTTGTAGGCGCGGTACTGCAGCAGGCGCGCGAACAGCAGGTCGCGTGCCTCGAGCAGGGCGAGGTCCTCCTCGTCCTCCACGACCTCGGACGGCAGCAGCCGCGCCGCCTTGAGCTCGAGCAGGGTCGCCGCGACGACGAGGAACTCCGTCGTCTGCCCGAGGTCCCAGGAGGCGCCGAGCGCACGGGTGTGGGCCAGGAAGTCGTCGGTGACCTGCGCCAGGGCCAGCGACGTGACGTCGAGCTGTGACCGGGCGATCAGCTGCAGCAGCAGGTCGAACGGCCCCTCGAAGCCGTCGAGCGAGACCGAGAAGACCCGCTCCGGCGGCAGGTCCGCGACGGCGGTCGCCTCAGCCACGGGTCACGTCGACCACGGTCACCGCGACCGACGCGGCACCGCAGCTCCCGCTCAGCGCAGCAGGCGTCACCGCAACCCCCGCTCACCGCACTCACGCGTCACCTCAGCCACCGGTCACCCGGTCGAGGAGGGGCCCGCCGACCGTGTCGAGCAGGACGGGCAGCAGCGCCTGCGGTCCGCCGAGCGGGATGAGCAGCAGGGCGAGCACGACGGCGATCCCGATGTTGCGCTCCTCGAGGTGGTACTCCGCCTTCTGCCAGCCGGAGGTGCGCGGAGCGAGGGCGAACAGCAGCCGCCCGCCGTCCAGCGGCGGCAGGGGGACGAGCGAGAGCAGGCCGACGAAGACGTTCATCAGGCCGAACAGCAGCAGGGCTCGCGGGAGCAGGTCACCGAGCCCCGCACCGGCGCCGTACTGCAGGAGCTGCACCGTCGTGCCGGTGACCCGTCCGCCCACCAGGCGGAAGCCGACCAGGGCGACGAGCCCGAGCGCGAGGTTCGCGGCGGCCCCGCTGAGCAGCACCGTCACCAGCCGCCCGCGCTGGCGCCGGTCGGGCAGCTCGACGGGACGGGCCCATCCGACGCCGGCGATCGCCCCTCCCACGGCGCCGAACGGGTCGACGTGCCGGCGCGGGTCGGGCCGGGTGCGCCCTAGGGCGACCGAGCGGCGGTCACCCGCGCGGGCGGCGACGACCGCCTGCGTCCAGCCGTGCAGCGTCACCGCCACCAGGAAGCTGAAGATCAGCACGACCAGCGAGACGGGGTCGCCGAGGGCGTACAGCACCTCAGCCGCGCCGGCAGGACGAGGACGGGCTCATCGGGCCAGCAGCTCGCGGGCGAGCTCCCGGTAGGCGGCGGCGCCGTTCGACGACGAGGCGTAGGTGGTGATGGGCTGGCCGGCGACCGTGGTCTCGGGGAAGCGGACGGTCCGGGAGACGACCGTGTGGAAGACCCGGTCGCCGAAGCTCTCCACCAGGCGGGCGAGCACCTCACGGGAGTGCAGGGTGCGGGGGTCGTACATCGTGGCGAGCATGCCCTCGACGACGAGGTCGGGGTTGAGGCGCTCGCGCACCTTCTCGAGGGTGGAGACGAGCAGCGCCACGCCGCGCAGCGCGAAGTACTCGCACTCCAGCGGGATGATCACGCCGTGCGCGGCGGTCAGCGCGTTGACCGTGAGCAGTCCCAGCGAGGGCTGGCAGTCGACCAGCACCACGTCGTAGTCGGGGACCACCGGGGCGAGCACCCGCGACAGGGTCTGCTCGCGCGCGACCTCGTTGACGAGCTGCACCTCGGCGGCCGACAGGTCGATGTTGGCGGGCAGCAGGTCGAGCCCCTCCACCGCCGTCGGCAGCAGCACGTCGCGCACCGACACGCTGCTGTCCATCAGCAGGTTGTAGACGGTGAGCTCGAGGGCCAGCGGGTTGACGCCGAGCCCGACCGACAGGGCGCCCTGCGGGTCGAAGTCGACGAGCAGCACGCGCCGACCGGTCTCGGCCAGGGCGGCGCCGAGGTTGAGCGTGGTGGTCGTCTTGCCGACCCCGCCCTTCTGGTTGCACAGGGCGATGACCCGCGCGGGCCCGTGCCTGCGCAGCGGCTTGGGCTCGGGGAAGACCGGGACCGGGCGGCCGGTCGGGCCGACGCCCGCTGCGGCTCCGGCGGCGGCCGAGCCCGGGATGACCACGGGCCCCCCGTCGCCGGCGGGCGCGACGCTCGAACGGCCCGGGCTGGGTACGGCGCGCACGCGGCGCGGCGGCGCGGCCGGACCGCCGGCGGTGCCACGGGCGCGGACGACACGCGTGCCGGACGGAGGTGGCGCGTCGGCTCCGGGCCGCGACCCGGGCGTCGACTTCGCCATGCAGTCCTGCTCTCGATCGGGAGGTGGGCGCGTGGACGCGACTCTAACCGGGCTCAGGACGTCGTCCGTCGGGTCAGGAGCCGCGCGGCTCAGGACGTCGGCAGCCCGGCCACCAGCCGGGCGAGCTCAGGCCGCCGCCGGTCAGGAGCCGCGCGTGCTGGACTGCGGAGCCCGCCGGGCTCGCGGGTGGCTGGCGGCCCACACCTCGCGCAGCCGGTCGACGGTGACCAGCGTGTAGACCTGCGTCGTCGTGACCGAGGCGTGCCCGAGCAGCTCCTGCACGACGCGCACGTCCGCTCCCCCGTCGAGCAGGTGGGTCGCGAAGCAGTGGCGCAACGTGTGCGGGGAGACCTCGGCGGTCAGTCCGGCGCGCAGCGCCGCGGAGCGCAGCACGGTCCAGGCGCTCTGCCGCGACAGCCGCCCCCCGCGTGCGTTCAGCAGCAGGGCCGGCGTGCCGGTCCCCCGGGCGGCCAGCGCCGGGCGGGCCCGGACGAGGTAGGCCTGGACGGCCCGTACGGCGTAGCTGCCGACGGGGACGATCCGCTGCTTGCCGCCCTTGCCGTCGAGCCGCACCAGACCGGTGTCGGATCCGGTGCCCGGCCCGGTGTCGAGGTCGTCCACGTCCAGGCCGACGGCCTCGGAGATGCGCGCGCCCGTGCCGTACAGCAGCTCGAGCAGCGCGCGGTCGCGCAGCCCGAGCGGTGTCGCCTCGTCGGGCGCGCGCAGCAGCGCCTCGACCTGGTCGACGGGCAGCGCCTTGGGCAGGCGACGGGCGGGCACGGGCGGCTTGACCTCGCGGGCCGGATCGCCGGACGTCCAGCCCTCGCGCAGCGCGAAGCGGTGCAGCCCGCGCACCGCCACGACGGCGCGGCCCGCCGACGAGGCGGCGAGCGGCGCGTGCTGATCGTCGCCGGTGCGCAGGCTCGCGAGGAAGTCGGCCACCAGCGCCTCGTCGACCTCGCTGAGCCGGCTGCGGTCCGAGGCGGCCAGGAAGGCGGCGTAGCGCTCGAGGTCGCGCCGGTAGGAGCTCAGGCTGTTGGCGGCCAGGCCGCGCTCGACCGCCAGGTGGTCGAGGTAGGCGCCGACGGCCCGCCCGACCGCCGGCTCCGACCCGGCCGTCATGCCCGGCTCGGCGCCGCTCCCTCCGCGCTCCGCCTCAGACCAGCACCTCGGACAGCTGCGCGACGGGCAGGCCGTGCGCCTCGCCGACCGGCGCGTAGACCAGCTGCCCGTCGACGGTGTTGACGCCCAGCGCGAGGGCCGGATCGGCCTGCGCGGCCGCCCGTACGCCCCGGTTCGCGATCTCGACGGCGTACGGCAGCGTGACGTTGGTGAGGGCGTAGGTGGAGGTGTTGGGCACCGCGCCGGGCATGTTGGCGACGCAGTAGAACAGGCAGCCGTTGACCTCGAAGACGGGGTCGGAGTGGGTGGTCGGACGCGTCGACTCGAAGCACCCGCCCTGGTCGACGGAGATGTCGACGAGCACCGCGCCGGGCTTCATGGCCGCGACCAGGTCGTCGGTGATGAGGGTGGGCGCCTTGGCGCCGGGGACGAGCACCGCCCCGATCACGAGATCGGCGTCGAGCACGGCCCGCTCGACCTCGTAGGTGTTGCTGGTGACGGTCTGCATGTGGCCCTGGTAGATGCGGTCGACCTCCCGCAGCCGGGCGACGTTCTTGTCGAGCAGCAGGACCTCGGCCTGCATCCCGAGGGCGATGGCCGCCGCGTTGAGCCCCGACACCCCCGCGCCGAGCACGACGACCTTGCCGGCGTAGACACCGGACACCCCGCCGAGCAGCACACCGCGCCCGCCCGCCGCGCGCTCCAGGAAGTGGGCTCCGGCCTGCGGCGCCATCCGTCCGGCGACCTCGGACATCGGGGCGAGCAGGGGCAGAGAGCGGTCGGGCAGCTGCACCGTCTCGTACGCCACGGCCGTCGTGCCGGCGCTCAGCAGCGCGTCGGTGCACTCGCGCGAGGCCGCCAGGTGCAGGTAGGTGAACAGGACCTGGTCGCGGCGCAGGCGGCCGTACTCCGAGGCGATCGGCTCCTTGACCTTCAGGACGAGCTCGGCCTCGGCCCAGACGTCGTCGGGCGAGCCGACGATGGTGGCTCCGGCGGCGACGTACTCGTCGTCGGTGATCGAGGAGCCGGCCCCCGCCTCCTTCTCGATCGAGACGCTGTGGCCGCAGGCCACCAGCTCCCGCACCCCGGACGGCGTGATGGCTACCCGGTACTCGTGGTCCTTGACTTCTCGCGGGATGCCTACCCGGGTCATCATCGGCTCCTGTCGTCGCTGTTCACGGCCTCGTGGGCGTGCATGTCGTGCACTTCGGGGGCTCCCTCGGCGATGTCTGCGAGCGGCAGGCTCGGGCCGGACTCGACACACGGGTGAGCGGTCGCGTCCGGGTGCACGGCGTCAGGCTAGGGCGTCGCTGCGCACCTGTCCGGGTGGCACGACATGCCTGCCGCCGCGGAGCCCAGCACCTCTCAGGCCGCCGTCACCCCTTCGGCGGACCCGACCGCGACCGCCAGGGGCCGACGGCGTGCCTCTGGCAGCGAGCACCTGCGCTGCGCGACGCGTGAGGCGGATCTCTTCCGCACTGCCCCCGCCCTCGCGCAGCGCCTGCTCGACGTGCTCGAAGAGGGGCTCCAGCCCTCAGCCGAGGGATGTCGGCGGTCGTCGGTGTGCTGCTCTAGCGTGGACGTCCGTTGTGAGGGGCCTTGTGGGAGGTGGGTGTGACGCGGGACGACGGGCTGCCGGACGTCCTCGCGTGGTTGATGGGTCAGTCGCACCTCATGGCACCCGAGGACCTGCCCGACGCCGCCGACGAGGCGGCGCGCCGGCTCGGGGCGGAGGCCGGCCGCATCCACCTCGTCACGCGCGACCAGCGCGCGCTCCGGCTGCTGAGTCGCGGGGCAGGGACCGACGACGTCCTCGGCCTGGAGGGCACGCTGCCCGGGCGGGCGTTCCGGATGAGCGAGGTCGTGGCCGGCACGACGAACGGCGCTCGTCTGTGGGTCCCCCTGCTGGACGGCACCGAGCGGCTGGGCGTGCTGCAGCTGGAGGTCGCCGACGAGGCCGACCTCGAGGCGCTGCGCCGCCCGGCCCTGCCTCTCGCGTCGGTGCTCGCCGAGCTCGTGGTCAGCAAGAGCCAGTACACCGACTCGTACGAGAAGACCCGACGCGCCGCGCCCATGGGGGTGCCGGCCGAGCTGCTGTGGCGGCAGCTGCCGCCGACGACCTTCGCCACGCCGCGGTTCGTGATCAGCGCCCAGCTCGAGCCCTGGTACGAGGTGGGCGGGGACGCCTTCGACTACAGCCTCGACGGCGACACGCTGCACCTGGCGGTGTTCGACGGGAT
Source organism: uncultured Frankineae bacterium (assembly GCA_902805775.1). GTDB lineage: Bacteria > Actinomycetota > Actinomycetes > Mycobacteriales > SCTD01 > SCTD01. The sequence goes on from CADCUB010000001.1 coordinate 120,405, forward strand.
GGGCCACGGGCTGGGGGCCACGCTGCTGGCGAGCGTGGCGCTGGCTGCCTACCGCAACGCACGCCGTGGCGGTCAGCCGCTCCTGGCGACGGCGGAGGTGGTCGACCGGGTCCTCGCCGACCAGTTCGGTGACGACAGCTTCGTGACCGCCGTGCTCGGCCGCCTGGACCTCGTGACCGGGACGCTGTCTCTGCTGTGCGCGGCACACCCCGCGCCGCTGCTCGTGCGCGACGGACGGTCGGTCGGGGAGGTCAGCGTCGACCCTGGCCTGCCGCTCGGCTTCGGCATGCGCACCGACCGGGTGGTCGACGTGTCGCTGCAACCGGGTGACCGCCTCCTGCTGTTCAGCGACGGCGTGGTGGAGGCCCGCTCGCGCGAGGGGGAGTTCTTCGGCCTCGACCGGTTGCTCGACCTGGTGACCCGCCAGGAGTCGACCCGGCAGCCCGCTCCCGAGACGCTGCGCCGGCTCATCAACGCCGTCCTCGAGCACCAGCAGGACATGCTGCAGGACGACGCGACGGTGCTGCTGCTGGAGTGGGCCGGTGAGCCTCGAGGGCTGCTCCCGGCCGAGGCGCCGTAGGGGTCAGCCTCGATCACGGGTCGAGCTGCCGCTGGTGCGCTTGGCGCTGAACCCGGCGATCCCAGGACGGCCGGTGCGTCCGCACCTCTGCTCCCGGCCGTCTCTGACGAGCGGGCATGGGGCGGTCAGGTGTCGGCCTTGGCCTTGCGGTGACCGAAGAACGACCGGGCCACGATGAGCTCGGCGACCGCGGGAGGCACCATGCTGCACCAGCTGTCGTCACCGGCGGCGATGCGGCGCAGGACGTCGCGGCTCAGGATCGGCAGGTGCTCGGGGCGGTAGTTGTCGAGGTCGACGAAGCTGCCGCGCAGCCTGAGGTAGTCGAACAGCGGCTGCAGGACCGGCTCGACGCTCATGGTCTCGACCGTCACCACGCGGTCGGTCGCGGTGTCGAGCATCGGGTAGACGAACAGGCGCAGCTCGTTCTTGAACAGCCGGCCGAAGCTCTCGAGGATGCCGCCCTGCAGCTGCGTGTGGTTGTCCTCGTCGAACAGGTCGAGCAGGCTCGGCACGCCCATGACGATGCCGATCCGCTCGCGGGTGCGTCCCGCGAGGTAGGCGGCCAGCCGGCTGTACTCGTAGTAGTCGGAGATCAGGACGGTCGTGCCGCAGGCCGCGAGCAGGTCGGCCCGGGCCAGGAAGTCGCGCCGGTCGACCTCACCGCTCGCACTCAGGTTGCGCATCGTGAGCTCGGTCAGCGCGAGCACCGGCTTGCCGGCCACGGCCGGGTCGGTCTCGAACTTCTCGCGCGCGCAGCGCAGCATGTCGATGTTCACCACGGTCGGCGGCCGGAAGCTGCCCCGCTCGACCAGGACCGCCTTCTTGCGCAGCACCTCGCTGGGCTGCAGCACCTGGCCGTCGGGGCCGAACATCGCCACGCCGCTCAGCCCGATCCGGACGAGCTCCAGCGCCATCAGCCGGTTGTCCACCCGGCGGAACTCGATGCCGCTGAAGGAGACCAGGTCGATCTCGATGCGCCCGGTCGAGAGGCGGTCCAGCAGGCTCCGGACGATCTGCTCGGGCTCCTGGCGCTCGAAGAAGGCGGCGTGCAGCAGGTTGATGCCGACGACCCCCAGCGCCTCCTGCTGCTGGGCCGCGTCGTCGTCGAGCATCCGGACGTGCACGACGATCTGGCTCGGCTCGTCACGCGGCTGCGCCTGGAACCGGACCCCCATCCAGCCGTGGCACTCGTTGCCGCCCCGGTAGCTGCGGGCGACGACGGTGTCGGCGAAGGCGAAGAAGCAGGTGCTGTCGCCGCGGCTGTCGGTCAGCCGCTCGACGTCGAGGTCGAACTCCCGGTCGAGCATCGCCTGCAGGCGGCCGAGGGAGACGTAGCGGTCGGACTTGCCGTAGACCGCGTCGCTGACCTCCATGTCGTAGGCCGACATCGACTTGGCGACCGTGCCGGCCGCCGCGCCCGCCCGGAACAGCCAGCGGGCGACCTCCTGGCCCGCGCCGATCTCGGCGATCGTGCCGTACCAGCGCGGATCGAGGTTGATGCGCAGCGCCTTCTGCAGCGTGTCGGCCTGCAGGGTGTCGCTCGAGCTGTCCACGGTGCGCCTCCCTCGTCGGCGGCAGCCTCGCAGGTCGGGGGCTGCACCACCAGACCCGGGCAGGCGACCGCTTGCGGGGCCCGCCGGCCGGACCCGGCCGTCCGGTGTATCACGCGACACCGAGGGCGCTCCGTCCTGTGGAGCGCTCAGACCGACGACCGAGGGACCTCATGATCACGCCTCGCTGCACGGAGGACTCGTGGCGACACGCAGCGCGGCTGCGTCGTCGACCGCACCTCACCGCGGTCGGGACCTCCACCGCGTGCGCGAGGCGCTCGTTCGCCCGGAGACGGCACGTCGTCGCAGCGGTACGGTCGCACCCCGTCCCCGAGGAGGTGGCCCTGGTGGAGACCGGACCCACGGTCACCGAACTGGTCGAGGCGGCCGTACGGGGCGAGCGCGTGGCGTGGGACGGCATCGTCGAGCGCTACACGCCGCTGCTGCTGTCGGTGGTCCGCGGCTACCGGCTGCGGGACGACGACCTGCGCGACGTCGCCCAGACCGTGTGGCTGCGCCTGGTCGAGCACCTGGGCTCCCTCCGCGAGCCACGCGCGCTACCGATGTGGATCATCACGACGGCCAAGAACGAGAGTGTCCGGGTGCTCAAGTCCCGCGCCCGCACCTCGCCGTTCTCGTCCGTGTACGAGGACGAGGCCGACGTGCCGCAGGCCGCGGACACGGAGGACCTCGACGCCGCGCTGCTGCGCGACGAGCGGCGCACCGCGCTGCTGGCGGCTTTCGCCGAGCTGTCGGACCGCGACCGGGAGCTGCTCACGCTCCTGGTCGCCGACCCGCCTGTCCCGTACTCCGACATCAGCGCCCGGCTGGGCATGCCCGTCGGCAGCATCGGGCCGACCCGGGCCCGGGTGCTCGCGAGGCTGCGGGGGTCGCCGTCCCTCGCGGCGTTCGACGACGGGTCGACCGACCCGGTCGGCGGGAGCAGCAGGGAGCGAGGTGGACGACATGGCACGACGACCGTGGGGAGATGACGAGGCGCTGCTCGCCGAGCTCGGCGCGGCGCTGCGCAGCGTCGGAGAGGTGCCGGGCGCCGGGCGCGGCCCCGTCGTACGGGACGCCGCGACCGGGGACCCTGTCGAGGCCGCCGTGGTGCGGTCCGACGGCAAGGCCGCCTGGTCGTGGCGCGGTGTCGACACCGAGCTGGAGCTCGCGTCGCTCGTGCTCGACTCCTGCCTCGAGGACGTCGCCGCCGTGCGGGGCGCAGCTGCGGCCGCACCGCGGCTGCTCGTGTTCGACGGCGGCGGCCTGTCCTTGGAGGTGGAGGTGGGCGAGGACGCCCTGGTCGGCCAGCTCCTGCCACCTGCGGCGGGCGAGGTGGCGCTCGTGGCCGCCGACGGGTCCGAGACCACGGTGAGCAGCGATGACGTCGGCTGCTTCCGGCTGGCACTGCCCTCCGGCCCTGTGCGGCTGCGGGCCCGTACAGCCGAGGGAGGCCTGCTGACCGACTGGCTCAGCCTCTGACCGACTGGAGGACGCCGGAGCCCGCGACGCGGGCAGCCGCGTCTCCAGTCGTCAGGTCCACGACGGACGGTGTCACGGCTGCAGCGGGGGATGTCCCCCCGCTCACGACGTCCCCGGCCGGGACCGGCTCCCGCTGCGTCGGGACGTGCTCCTCGACGGCCACCTGCGTGCCGTCGCCGAGGCACAGGAAGCCGGCCGCTGCTGCGCGGGCGGCGCCCCCGTCCCTCGCGTGGACCTCCTGGGCCCGGGCGAGCGCCTCGGCCGGGCTCAGCCGGGTGCTCAGGTGGGCGTGGTAGCTCCGCATCAGAGCGACGGTCTCGACGTCGGGCACGGGGACCACCGGCGCGACCAGGGTCGACGTCCCCTGCGCCAGCAGGGCGGCGGTCAGCCCGAGGATCTCACCACCGGCGACGCTCTGCGAGCGGCCCGTGTCGCAGGCGGCGAGCACGACGTGCGCGGGTGCGGCCCGGAGCCGCTCGAGGTCGTAGACGGTGAACGGTCCGTCATCGAGCACGAGCGCGGAGAACTGCGCGTTGTCCGAGCGCAGCCGTCCGTGGGCCGCGACGTGCACGAGCGCGGCTCCGTCGAGCGCAGCGGAGACGCGCGGCGCCACCGCGTCACCGTCGAGCAGCACACAGGCGTCCGGGTACAGCGCCGCGACCGCGGCGGCCTCCTCACGTGCCCCGGGCAGGCTCGGCCCCGCGACGACGACGACGCGACCTGTCGCAGGGGCGCGGCGGTGAGCTTCGTGCCACAGGGACGCGGACGGCGCGACCGTCACCGGACGTCCGGCGCAGGACGGGAGCAGCGACCACGGCAGCGACTGCAGCGTCGGCGAGGGCACCACCAGCAGCTGCCGGTCGCCGATGCTGCGTGCCAGCGGCCGCAGCAGCCGCGCCTCCAGCTGCTCACCTGCCCGGGTCAGCGCGAGCCCCGCGCCGGCGAGGCTGGCAGCCGGACGGCGGCGGTCGGCCAGCCGGTGCAGGGCGAAGGCCACCTGGCCCAGGGCCTGAGCAACCGGCTCGACAGGGCCCAGGTGCTGCAACCGGGCCCGGCCGGCGGCGAGCACGACAGCGGTCACCTGCCCGTCGAGCTCGACGTACTCCACCAGTGCGGCCTCACCGAGTGCTGCGGCGAGCTCGCGGGCGGTGCGCGGTCGGGAGCCGGCGTCGCGTGCCCCGGGCGCAGTCCGGCACCGCTGGCAGATCGCCCGCTCGAGGGCCACCTGCCGGGTCTCCAGGGCGTGGCTCGGTCGACCCTCGAGCCGGGCCTCGTCGAGCTCGGCCAGCGTCGCGCGCAGGTCGGCGAGGTCGCGAGCCAGCACCTCGTCCT
>CADCUB010000002.1 GCA_902805775.1 uncultured Frankineae bacterium
GAGGTCACCTGCCGCGTCGACGGAGTACAGCACGCTGCGGTCCTCGGGCCTGCCGGTCGCAGTCTTCGGGTCCGAGAGGGGAGACCCCCGCCAGCCGGATCACGGCGCCCCGGCCGCCTCCGCGAGCTCGACGACGGCCTGGACGACGTCGTCGCCGGCGACCAGCACCAGGTCGTTGTGGTCGGCGCCGCGGACCGGCACCAGGCGGTGCAGCGCAGCGGCCGCGGCCGCCACCGCCCGGCTCTGCTCGGGCGGGACGATCGAGTCGGCGCTCCCGTACAGCACCGTGGTGGGCGCCCGCACGTCGGCGATGTGCTCCGCGACGGGGTAGCGGTCCCGGAGCAGCGCACGGACGGGCAGCCACGGGTAGTGGACGCTCCCCACGGAGGCGAGGTCCTCGAACGGCGAGCGCAGCACCAGGCCGGCAGGCGGGTGCTCGGTCGCGAGCTCGGTCACCACCGCAGCGCCCAGGCTCTCCCCGAAGTACAGCAGCCGCTCGTCCGGGACCCCGGCGACCTCCCGCAGGAAGCGGCGTGCGGCGCGCACGTCGCGGGCCAGACCCTGCTCGCTGGGACTGCCGGCGTTGCCGCCGTAGCCGCGGTAGTCGAACAGCAGCACCGACAGGCCCCGCTCGGCCAGGGCCCGTGCCAGCGGCGCGCGCAGCGTGCGTGACCCGCCGTTGCCGCTGGCGACCAGGACGGCCGGCGCGCCGGCCGCCGGGGCCGGCAGGTACCAGGCGCCCAGCTCCAGCCCGTCGTCGGTCCGGAGCACGACGTCGGAGGCGCCCCGCAGGACGGTCGCCGCCGGCGGCGGCGCCGACCGGTCCGGCAGGTAGACCAGCTGGCGCTGGAACGCCCACAGCATGGCGACGACCAGCGCGGGGAGCACGACCGCAGTGGCCGTGACCAGGACCGCGAGCCGCGCCACCCCCCGAGCATGCCCGCCGCGAGGTGCTCGGTCGCGGGCCCCGGCGGCGGGCACGCCGCCGGGCACCGCCCGTCGTCCGGCGGCCTCCGCTCAGGCCCCGATCTTCTGCTCCGCCAGGAAGCCGTCCACGATCCGCACCAGGTCCTCCGGCCGCTCGAGGTGCAGCGCATGGCTCGAGCCGGGGCCCGTCACCAGCTCGAACCGCGCGCCGGGGACGGCGTCGGCGACGGCCTTGGACTGCCAGGTCGGGGTCAGCAGGTCCTGCTCACCGACGACGACCAGGGTCGGGGCGGTGATGCCGCCCAGCCGGTCCAGCGTGTCGTGCACGAGGTCGGCGTCCCACTGCTCGACGGTGACCTGCATCTGCGCGTCGTCCTGCGGGAACGCGGGCAGCATCGCCCCCATCATCTGCTCGAGGTCGGGGTTGTCGAGCAGCTGGGGCGAGAAGGCGATGCCGGCGATCGCCAGCGCCGACTCCATGTCGCGCACGGCGTACGGCAGGCGCAGCGCCGTCAGGACCGAGCGCTGGAAGCCGTCGCACCGGCCCCAGGTGGCGTACATGACCGTGCTGGCGACCTGCTCGGGGTGCGCCAGCGCCATCTCCTGCGCGATCGCGGAGCCCAGCGACCAGCCCAGGACGTGTGCCCGGGGCACGTCGAGGGCCTCGAGCAGGGCGGAGGCGTCCTCGGCCAGCCCGGCCACGCTGATCGGGCCCTCACCGCGCTCGCTGCCGCCCAGCCCGCGGTTGTCGAAGGCGATGACGCGGTGGCGCTCGGCCAGGCGGGGGAGCAGCTCGCCCCACAGCGGGATCGATCCCGAGGTGCCCATGACCAGCAGCAGCGGGTCGCCCTCGCCGCTGATCTCGTAGTTGAGCGTGACTCCGGTCCGGCAGGTCGTCTGCGGCATGACTGCTCCTCCTCGAGCGGGGGCGGCGAGCCTCGCAGGTGCCGCCCCCGGCTGACAAGCGGCGGGAGCGCCTCAGCTGAAGGCGAGCGAGCCGTCCTCGAGGTCGGCCTTGGGCAGGAGCTCGGCCTCCGGCGCGTGCTCCATCATGTGGGTCCACGGCTCCCGGTCGCCCTGCTTGAACAGCACGTGCTGCGAGCGCAGGACGTAGCCGGCGTTGAAGTTCTCCGGGTCCGACCACGGGCGCAGCTGCATGCCGGCGTCCTCCGGGCGCAGGGTCGGCACGACCGTGCTCGCGCCCTTCTCCTGCATCAGCGACATCATCCGCACGACCAGGTCGCTGACCAGGTCGGCGCGCAGGGTCCAGCTGTGCCGGAAGTAGCCGAAGACGTACGCCATGTTGGGGACGCCGCTGATCATGATGCCGCGCCAGGTGACGCGGGAGGGGAAGTCGACCGGTTCGCCGTCGACCGTGAACGCGACGTCGCCGAACGCCGACAGGTCGAAGCCGGTGGCGGTGACGACGACGTCGGCCTCGAGCTCCTCGCCGGAGGCGACCCTGATCCCCGTCTCGGTGAAGGTGTCGATCGTGTCGGTGACGATGGAGGCCTTGCCCTCGCGCAGGGCGGCGAACAGGTCGCCCTCCGGGACGATGGCGATGCGCTGCTGCCACGGGCGGTAGCGCGGGGTGAAGTGCTTCTCGACGTCGAAGCCCTCCGGAAGCAGCGGCGTGAGGGACTCCATCAGGAAGGCGTGCAGCTCGTCGGGCGCCTCGTGGGACATCCGGGCCAGCTCGTTGAACTGCGCTGAGTAGGCACGGCGCAGGATCTCGTGCGTCCAGTCCTCGGGGATGTCCAGCGCGCGCAGGGTGACCGCGAGCTCGTGGGTGAGGGGTGGGGCGAGGAAGTAGGAGGGTGAGCGCTGGAGCATCGTCACGTGCTCCGCCTCCTGCGCGATCGCCGGGATGAGCGTGGCGGCAGTGGATCCCGATCCGATGACGACGACGCGCTTGCCGGTGAGGTCGAGGTCCTGCGGCCACGACTGCGGGTGGACGACGAGCCCCGAGAACCGGTCCATGCCCTCCCACTGCGGCTGGTAGGGCTTGGTGTGGTTGTAGTAGCCCTGGCACATCCACAGGAAGTCGGTGGTCCACCGCAGCCGCTCGCCCGTGTCGGCGCGGGTCACCTCCACCTCCCACCGGCGGTCCTGCGAGGACCAGCGCGCCGCGGTCGCCTGGTGCCGGTAGCGGATGTGCGGGGCGAGCTGCTCCTCCTCGATGACCTCGTCGAGGTAGTTCATGATCTCGCCGCCGGCGGCGATGGACGGCCCGCGCCACGGCTTGTGGCGGTAGCCGTAGGTGAACAGGTCGCTGTCGGAGCGCACGCCGGGGTAGCGGTGGGTCCACCAGGTGCCGCCGTGGTTGTCCTGGGCCTCGAGCAGGACGAAGGACCGGTCGGGGAAGCGCTCCCGGAGGTGGTGGGCAGCGCCGATGCCGGAGACGCCGGCACCGACGACGAGGACGTCGACGTGGCCGGCGTCCTGGACGTCGTCGGTGGAGAGCTCGGACGTCGGTGCGGGTGCGGTCGTCGTCATCGGACACGTCCTCCGGTCGCCTGGGGTGACGGCGGTCACACTAGAGCGGTCCGGCCCCCGGGACCAGCGTCGGAGGCGGCGGCGCCGGCCGACGGGTCACGGCGGAGAGCACGGCGTCGTACGCGCCGTCCGCCATCGCGACGAGCTCCTCGTCGGTGCGGTCCTGGACGGGGTGGGGGACCAGGACGTACGGCACGGCCAGGCCCAGCGCCCGCGACTGCGCCTCCGCGGCGTCCCGGAACTCGCTGCTGGACACGAAGACCCCGACCAGGCCGCGGCCCTCGAAGTCGGCGATGTCGTGCACACTGCACGACGCGCAGCTGCCTCAATCGGCGAGCGCCTCGATGACGACCTCGCAGTGCACGGCGATCTCGTGGCGCAGATCGACCGGGGCGGGCTTGGCGAACGTCGGCTTGGCGTAGCGCCGCACGCGCACGCCGTCGGCGGTCAGCCGCTGGGCCAGGCGGTCGAGCAGCACGTCGCCGCGTGCCTTGCTGATGTCGAGCAGCCCGACGGTCAGCCCGGCGAGCGAGGCGGGCCGCTGGGTCAGCGCCCGGTGCGCGGGCGCGAGCTCGGACGTGGGGTCGAGCAGGACGCGCACGAGATCCTCCTAGGGGTGGTCGACCGCGACGGTGGTGGGCTCGCTGCCGCCGGCGCCGCTGACCCAGCCGGGGACGACGGTCGAGAACAGGCCCGCCGTCCCGCCGGCGTGCGCCAGCAGCAGGCCGCCGGGCCGGAACTTCGGGACCGGCACGCTCTGCCCGTCGCGGGTCACCGCCGCCGTGGGCATCCCCTCCGCCATGCCGCCGGCGCCTCGCACCAGCTCCGAGCCGGGCACCGTGAGCAGGGCGTCGAGCTCGTCCAGCAGGCGGGTGCGGTCCCAGCCCGCGTCCCGCAGGACCCGGCCGTGCTCCGGGCTGACGATCAGCATCGCGTCGAAGGCGACGGCGAGCTTGACGTGCCACACGCCGCGCAGCGCGGCGGCGAAGCTGCGCGCGAGCGACTCCGGGGTCCGCGAGAGCTGGTCGCACACCGGCCACCAGCCGCTGCCCGCGAACAGGGTGACGGCCGAGCCGTCCACGCCCCGGCTGCGGGCCAGCGGCTCGAACGGCGAGCCCTCCTCGGCCTCGGCGAAGCAGGAGGTGAGCTTGCCGGGCTGCCCCTGCGTGGCGCGGTCCACCCCGCCGGGGCGCCCGCCGCCGACGTTGCGCACCACGAGCTGCAGCGCCCGGCCGATCGTCGCGTTGGCGCGGTTGCCCTGGCCGAGGGCGTTGCCCCCGCTGTTCATGCCGATCGCCTGACGCACCGGTCCGTTCACGACGACCAGCGGCGAGGCCGCCCACGTCGTCGCGAGGATCCCGTGGACGTTGAAGGCGTCGGTGCAGGCCGCCTCGACGCAGGCGAGCACCACCGGCAGGTGCTCGGGCAGGCACCCGGCCATGACCGCGTTGACCGCGACCTTCTCGACGGTGCACGGCGCGAGGTCGGGCGGCACGACCGCGACGACCTCCGAGGCCCGGCGTGCGGTGCCCCCGAGCATGGCGAGCACCCGCTCCTCCGTCGGCGGGACGACCGGCAGGCCGTCGGTCCAGCCGCGTGCGTACGCAGCCTCCACGTCGTCCTCGAGGTCGGCGAGCTCGACGGGGCGGCTGGTCAGCACCCGGTCGCCGTAGCGCCGCTCGAGCTCCTGCTCGACGCCCCACTCGACCGACCGCGACCCGCAGCCCGGCCGGTGGTCGGGCAGGCCGGACCCGAGCTCCGGCACGCCGGTCAGCGTCTCCCACTCGGTGCGCAGCCAGCCGACCGTGCGCGCCACCTCGACCCCGTGCTCGACGCGCAGCAGCGTCGGCACGGTCTCGATGCCCAGGCGCCAGCTCGCCTCGAGCTCGCGGTCGTCGACGACGGTCGTGCCGTCGGGGAACGCGGGGTCGTCCTGGCTGACGACGGTGAGCGGTCCGGCGCCGGCGAGCTGCTGCAGCACGGGGGCGACGAGCACGCACGTGGGGCACTCGCGCTTGACGACCGCGACCCACCCGTCCGGGAGCACACGGCACGGTAGCGCCGGCCTCCGCCCGGCGGGCGGGGCCGGGTGGCGTCTCGCGCCTCCCGACCGGCTCATCCCTCCTGGAACGCGCGCAGCTCCACGTCACCCATGCACGCGGCGGACGCGCGCTGAGCCAGGTCGAGGGCGGCGTCGAGGTCCTCGGCCTGGACGACCCAGAAGCCGCCCATCTGCTCCCCGGTCGCCGCGGACGGCCCGTCGGTGACCTGCGCCCGCCCGTCGGACCAGCGCACGGTGGTGGCGCCGCTCCGGGGCACCAGGCCGCCGGCGAGCACCCAGGCGCCGCTGTCCTGCAGCTCGCGGTTGAAGGCGTCCACCTGCGCGAACATCTGCTCCATCACCTCCGGCGCCGGGGTCGGGTAGTCGCCGGAGTGCATGACGGACAGCAGGTACTGCTTCATCGGAGCTCCTGTTCTCGTGACGGTGCCGGTCCGCACCCCCGTCCGGGGACGGCGGTGCGGTCGGCACCCATCGTCGAGGACGAGCGCGTCGGCGCGCCGGCGGCCGGTGTGCACACGAGGTGATCGTCGTGGCGGCCGGCGCGCCTGGCGACCAGCGTGCGCGGCGCGTGCCGTGGATCACCTCGTGTGCAGGACGGTCAGCCCGGCGCTCGGGCCGGTGCGGGGCGGTCGCGCCGGGGTACGGCGGCTGCGTGCCCGAAGGCCACCTGCTGCACCGCACCGCGTCGGAGCTGTCGGCCGACCTGGCGGGCTCCGCCGTCGCGGCGTCCTCGCCGCAGGGCCGGTTCGACGCCGCACCCGTCGACGGCTGCACCGTCACCGGCGCGGAGGCGTACGGCAAGCACCTGCTGGTGCACCTGCAGGACGGCCCGGCGGTGCACGTGCACCTCGGGATGCGCGGGCTGTTCCTGCGCTACCCGGACCCGGCCACGCCGCCGCGCGGCGGGGTCCGGCTGCGCCTGGCCGGGCCGGTCGCCTGGGACCTCATCGCGCCGACGACCTGCGAGCTGCTCGACGCCGCGGGCACCGCGCGGCTGGTCGGCACGCTCGGGCCCGACCCCCTGCGTGCCGACGCGAGCGCGCAGGAGGCGGTCGCCCGGCTGCGGACCGCCCGGGGACCGGTCGGGGCGGCGATCGTCGACCAGGCGGTCTGGGCGGGGGTGGGCAACGCCTGGCGCGCCGAGCTGCTCTTCCTGGCCCGGCTGGACCCGGTCACCCCCGCGTCGTCGCTGTCGCAGGAGCAGGCGGCGCAGCTGTGGGACCTCACCGCCCGGTCCATGGCGCTCGGGCGCGACGCCGGACAGGTCGTCAGCGACCCGACGGCCCCCGACGAGCGGTGGGTCTACAAGCGCGAGACCTGCCGGTCCTGCGGGGCGCCGGTGCGCACGGCGCAGGTCGCAGGCCGTACGTCGTACAGCTGCCCGGTGGAGCAGACCGGCTAGCGCCCGGTCCGGTGCGGCACGGTCGGGCAGCGCGGGTAGGCCGCAGCCGTGGGTGAGCCGGGGACGGGCGTGTTCGTGCTGGTCGGCGGCTGGCCCGGGTCGGGCAAGACCACCCTGTCGCGGGCGCTGGCGGACGCGCTGCGGCTGCCGCTGCTCGCCAAGGACGAGGTGAAGGAGGCCCTGGCCGACGTCCTCGGCCGGCCCGACGACGTCGCGCGCTCGCAGCAGCTCGGGCGCGCCGCCGTACGCGCGGTCCTGCGCGTGGCGCAGCGCTGCCCGTCGGCCGTGATCGACAGCACCTGGTTCCCCGATGTGCGGCCGCTGGTCGAGCAGCTGCCCGGCGCCCTCGTCGAGGTGCGCTGCGTGGTCGACCGCGAGCTGGCGCGGCGCCGCTACCACGACCGTGCCGCCGGGCGGCACGTCGGGCACCTCGACCTGGCGCGCACCGAGGACGAGCTGTGGGGGCGGCCCGCGGCGCCGCTCGGGGTCGGCCCGCTGGTGGAGGTCGACACGTCCGGCCCCGTGGACGTCACGACGGTCGCCGAGCAGGTGAGGGCGGCGGCGGGAGGGCGAGGCGCTTCCGCAGGCCGGTGGCCCGGCGGCTGAGCCCGCCCGACGGAGGGCCGGCGGGCGCCGACCTGCCGCCGGGGGCTACCCGCCGTACGCCGCCGAGCCGGTGCGCTGCATCGACGCCGGGTCCATGGCGACCACGCCGCGGAAGGACAGGGCGTACGCCGTGTCGGCGCCGAGCAGCACCCGCTCGATGGCGTTCTCGGGGCCGACCGCGAGCCGGCCGGCCTCCACGAGGCGGTCCCCGTCGACCCGGACGCCGAGCGCCGTCGACGCACCTCCCGTGCGCGACCAGGACGAGAAGGGCAGCACCGCGAGCCGCCGTCCGGGGTCGAAGCCGAACGCGCGGGAGTCGTCGAGCGCCGGGCTCCACCCCTCGCCGAGCGACAGCCTGTGCACCTGCGTCGGCGCGCTGAGGTCGGACAGGTCGAACAGCGACAGCTGCACACCGGTCACCCGGCCCGAGCTGTCGGCGTCCTGCCCGACGCCCAGCAGCCGGTCGTCCCCGACCGGGTGCAGGTAGGTGGAGAAGCCGGGCACCTTCAGCTCCCCGCGCAGCCGCGGCTGGGCGGGGTCGCTGAGGTCCAGGACGTACAGCGGGTCGGTCTGGCGGAAGGTGACGACGGTGGCCAGGTCGCCGACGTAGCGGACGGCGTAGATCTGCTCCGTCGGCCCGAGCCCGTCCAGCCGGCCGCGCTCGACCAGCCGCCCGCCCTGCTCGGCCAGGACGACCATGCTGGACGACGACGTGCCGCTGCCGTCCCACGGCGCGGCGGTCGTGGTCGCGACGCGCAGGTGACCCTCGTGGTGCGACAGCGCCCAGCGGCCGTAGAGGTAGCCGGGCACGGAGCCGGAGCCGAGGTAGCGGGTCCGCTCGGGCGAGCTCGTGTCGAAGGCGTGCAGCTCGGTCGTGACCTGGTCGGCCGGGACGGAGCGGCCTGCCGTGTCGGCGGCGGGCGCGACCGTGCCCCAGCGGCTGGTCGCGACGTGCAGCCGGTCGGTCGAGGCGTAGACGAGGTCGCCGTCACTGGTGACGGCGGTGGTGTCGACGGCCGCCAGCCCGGCGGCGGGACGCAGGGTCGTCACGAGCAGCGTCGTGGCGCCCGCGGGAGTGCCGGCCGGGTGGTGGACCCGGTTGCAGCCGACCGCGGGGGCGCGCGTGATCTCGGTGCCGTCGGCGTCCCGGCGGACCGCGGTCGGCAGCACCTGCTCGACCGTCGCGCGTGCGGCGGCGCGCCGGTTGGCCGCCAGCGCCCGGTCCTCCTGCGCCCGCTCCCCGGGGTGCTCCGGCGACACCGCCGGCACGTGCGGCGTCGAGCGGGTGACCAGGCGGACAGTGCCGTCGACGAGCCGGGCGGACACCGACGTCCCGTCGAGCTCCAGCGTCTCCCTCACGCGCGGCTCGGCCGGCTCGGCCAGGTCCACCAGCAGCAGGCGGACGTACGGCCGGCCCGGTGCGGCCAGGACGGTCCTGGCCGGGAGGTCGACCGCCACCTCGGACCAGCTGTCCCCTGCCTCCGCCGGACCGGGCAGCGGCCCGGGCGACGGCGCGCCGGGAACGGGCCGCCACCCGCTCGCCACGACCAGGACGCGGGAGCCGTCGACGAGCAGCTCCGCCGGCCCGTCGAGAGCGCCGAGCGGCAGCGACGACAGCAGCGTCGGCGTCCGTCCGCCCCGCACGACCTGCAGCCGGCCGTTGCCGACGGCGAGCACCAGGTCGCCGGACAGCTTGACCGTGTCGGGCTCGTCGACCCCTGCCTCCTGCAGGTTGGTGCCGGTCGGGCCGGTGCCGACCGCCTCGCCCGTCGACGAGCCGGCAGCGGCGCTGTCCGCGCCCGCCGATCTCTGCGCCTCCAGCCGAGTGCCGGGAGCCGAGCCCCCGGAGCTCTCGGCACGGCCGAAGCCGTGCCCTCCGATGCCGTACGGCGTCGCCGTCCGGACCAGCTCGGCGCGGTAGTGGGCCAGCATCGCGTCGCAGTCGGTCCACGGCACGAGCCCCGAGGCGGCGGCGGGCGCGGCGGCGCCCGGGACGAGGGTGAGCAGACCGGCGCCGCTGGCGAGGGCGGCCACGGCGGCGGCGCGCCGCCGCCACCGTCGATTGCCGTGCACCGCGGGCGCTGCCGGTGGGGGTGCGGGCTGAGCGGTCACGGTGGCCTCCTCGTCGGCTGTCCTGCTCGGTCGGACGCACCTCGGGGCCCGCCGGCTCCCGCGTCTCCGGTCCGGTGTGCGGCGGGACGCGGTGGACCTCCGGCCGGCTCGAGGAGCAGTCCTGCGCTGGGTCCGCGGCCCGGGGTGGACGGCCCCCGGCGACGTGATCTCCGGCTTGCCGAGCGTGGGACAGTGGGCGGCGATGACCGGTCGCGAGGACCTGACGGACTACGTCGGTCCTGCGCTGCTGCCGCTGCTCGGCGACGCGGTCACCGTGATCGGTGCGGACTGGCGCTACCGCTGGGTCTCACCGCAGGCCGCCCGGATCATCGGCCGACCCCCGCAGGAGTGCGTCGGCGCGCGCGTCTGGGACCTGTTCCCCGAGGTGCTCGGCACCGCGCAGCACGCCGCGGTCGTCCGCGCCATGGACCAGCGCAGCCGCGAGACCTTCTCCTGGCACTTCGACACGGTCGGCCGGTGGTACGAGCAGCACGCCCTGCCGGTCGCCGACGGGCTCGTGGTCTACGTCCTCGACATCACCGACCGCATGGCGGAGGTGACCCGCGCCGAGCACCTGGCCGCCGCCGGCGAGGCGCTCGCCGGCGCGCTGGACCTCGGGCAGGTCAACCAGGCCCTCGGCGCGCACGTCCTGCGCCTGGTCGGCGCCTCCGGCGGGTCGATCATCCTGGCCGACGACGAGCGCAGCACCCTGCACGCGGTCGGCTGGACGAGCACCGGCGCCGACGCCGTGAGCGGCTGGACGTCGTTCCCGGCCGCGACGCCGACGCCCAGCGCGCTGGCCCACCGCACCGGCGAACCGGTCTTCGTCACCAGCCTGCAGGACGCCCGGGAGCGCTTCCCCCCGATCCTGTCGGAGCTCCAGCGGCTCGGCTGCAGCGCCGCAGCGGCGCTGCCCCTGGTCAGCGCCGGCGTACGGCTGGGGGCCTGGGTGCTGCTGTTCCCCGACGACCGCTCCCTGACCGCCGCGGACCGCCGGTTCCTGGCCACGACCGCGGCCATGGTGGCCCAGGCCGTGCTGCGCGCCCGCCTGCTCGACGTCGAGCGGCGGGGGGTGGCGCAGCTGCAGCGCAGCCTGCTGCCGCGCACGCTGGTCGAGGTGGAGGGCCTGGAGATCGCCGTCCGCTACGCGGCGGGTGACGCCGCCGTCGAGGTCGGTGGCGACTGGTACGACGTCGTGCCCCTCGAGGGTGGCGCGGTCGGACTGGTGATGGGCGACGTCGAGGGGCACGACGTCGAGGCCGCGGCCTGCATGGGGCTGGTGCGCAGCGCGGTCAGGGCGTACGCCTCCGAGGGCCACCCGCCGGCCGTCGTGCTGCAGCTCGCCAACCGCTTCGTGGCCGACATCGGCCTCGGGCGGCTGGTGACCCTGACCTACGCGGCGGTGCACCCGCAGGAGCTGCTCGTCACGGTCGTGAGCGCCGGGCACCTGCCCCTGCAGGTGGTGTCGGTCCCGGGTGACCACCGGGAGGTGCCCGCCGAGGTGGGTCCGCCGCTGGGGGTGCACCCCGACGGGACGCACTGGCCGGAGACCACGAGCGCGCTGCCTGCTCGCGGGGTGCTCGCCGCGTTCACCGACGGGCTGGTCGAGGCCCGCCGGCAGGACATCGCCGTCGGCCTGCGGCGCGTGCAGGACACCCTCGTCGCCCGGCGCACGGAGTCGGCCGAGGTGATCGCCGACGCGCTGCTGGGCGAGCCCGACGGCCGGTCGGACGACGTCGCCCTGCTCGTCGGCCGCCTGACGGCGCAGGCCACCTACGAGCGACGATCGACGCGGCGCATGCCGCCGACCTCGACGTCGGTGTTCCTGGCCCGCCGCTCGACCCGGCAGCTGCTGATCGCCTGGGGTGTCGATCCGGCGGCCGTCGACGCCGCCGAGCTGGTGGTCAGCGAGCTGCTGACCAACGCGGCGCGGCAGAGCGAGGACCTCGTCGAGGTGGTGCTGGCGTGCGCGGGATCGGTCCTGCGCATCGAGATCGCCGACACGAGCCACCGCATGCCCGTGCTGCCGGTCGAGGACGTCGGCCCGGACGCCACCAGCGGCCGCGGGCTGCTGCTCGTCGCGGCGCTCACCGACCGCTGGGGCGTGCAGTCGGAGGGGCTCGGCAAGCGCGTCTGGGCCGAGATCGACCTCGCGCCCTGACGCGGGAGCACGACCGGGGCCGCGCGTCACCGGAGCGGGTGTCGGGCAGGGTGGCGGCATGGACCTGCGACTGGACGGCCGCCGTGCGCTCGTCACCGGCGGCACCCGTGGACTGGGCCGCGCCATCGTCGAGCGCCTGGTCGAGGAGGGCTGCGCGGTCGCGCTCTGCGCCCGTACCCGCGCTGTCGTCGAGCGGACGGTCGCCGAGCTGCGCGCGCGGGGCGCGACGGCGTACGGCGCCCCCCTCGACGTCACCGACGAGGCGGCGCTGCAGGCCTTCGTGCAGCGGGCCGCCGACGAGCTCGGCGGCCTCGACCTGCTCGTCGCCAACGCCGGCGGCGCGGTCGGTGGGCCCGGCATCGAGGACAGCAGCGCGGCGGACTGGCGCACCTCGTTCGACCTCAACGTCGTGCACGCCGCCGTGGCGGTGCGCGCCGCGCTGCCCCACCTGAGCGCGTCCGACGCCGCGAGCGTGGTCGTGATCTCGAGCGTGAGCGGGTCCCGTGCGCAGCCGCGGCCGCAGTACGCCGCCGCCAAGGCCGCCGAGATCGCGCTCGCCGCCTGCCTGGCCCGCGAGCTCGGGCCGCGCGGCGTGCGCGTCAACACGCTCTCGCCGGGCTCGATCCTGTTCGAGGGCGGCAGCTGGGCGCGGCGGCGCGACGACGACCCGGAGGCGTTCGCCGCCTTCGTCGCGCGCGAGCTGCCGCACGGCCGGCTGGGCACGCCGCAGGAGGTGGCCGACGTGACGGCCTTCCTGCTCAGCCCCCGCGCGTCGTGGGTGAGCGGGACCGACGTCGTCGTCGACGGGGCGCAGAACGCCCCGGGGATGGCGGGCTACTGAGGCCCGTGATCGGGAGGTCGCAGCGGGTGCGAGCCGCCTCCGAGGGGGGAGGCCCCCCCTCGTGACAGCCACTCCGCCCAGGACCGCCTCTCGGGTCCGCGCGTCGTGACGACCCCCCTGCTCGTCGCGCCCCCAGGGCTGCTGACCGCCATGCGACCGCGGCAGTGGGTGAAGAACGTCCTGGTCCTCGCGCCGCTGCTGCCGGCGGCGCGCGCCCTGGACGCCGACGCGCTGACCGGAGCGGGGGTCGCGTTCCTGATGTTCTGCGCCGCCGCCTCGGCGGTCTACCTCGGCAACGACGTGTGCGACCGCGAGGTCGACCGGGCCCACCCGGTCAAGCGCTCCCGGCCGATCGCCTGCGGGGCGGTGACGCCGGCGCAGGCGCTGTCGACCGCCGGGGTCCTCCTGCTCGTCGCCGTCGGCCTGGCGCTCAGCCGCGGCCCGCAGCTGCTGGTCGTGCTGCTGCTCTACGTCGGCATCCAGACCGCGTACTGCCTGCGGCTCAAGCACGAGCCGGTCCTGGAGCTCGCCAGCGTCACCTCCGGCTTCCTCCTGCGCGCCGTGGCGGGTGGCGTCGCGGCCGGCATCGTGCTGTCCGACTGGTTCCTGCTGTCCGCGGCCTTCGGCTCGCTGTTCGTCGCCGCCGGCAAGCGGTACGGCGAGGCGCTGACGGGGGAGCGGACAGGCGCCCGGGTCCGGCCGGTGGTCGCCCGCTACAGCCTCACCTACCTGCGGTTCGTGTGGACGCTGGCCGCCACGGTGGTGGTCTCGACCTACGTGCAGTGGGCCTTCGAGGTGAGGGCCGGGACCGGCTCGGTGTGGAGCGTGGTCTCCTGCGTGCCGTTCGTGCTGGCCCTGCTGCGCTACGCCGTCGTCGTCGACGAGGGGCGGGGCGAGGAGCCCGAGGGCATCGTGCTCGGCGACTCCGTGCTGCTGTCGCTGGGCGGGTTGTGGTGCGCCTCGCTGCTGCTGGCGGTCTCCTGAGGCCGGTCAGACCGGGAGCCGCCGGAAGACCGCGGCGGGCAGGTGGCGCACGCCCGACATGACGACCCGCAGCAGCGGTGGCGCCCACACGACGTCGCGGCGCTCGACGAGCGCCCGCGCGGTCACCTCGGCCACCGCCTCGGGCGTGGTCGACAGCGGCGCGGCCGGCAGGCCCGACGTCATCCGGCCGCGCACGAACCCCGGTCGTACGACCAGGACGCGCACACCGTCGGGCCGCAGCGCCTCCCGCAGCCCGGTGTAGAAGGCGTCCATGCCGGCCTTGCTCGCGCCGTAGACGAAGTTCGAGCGACGGGGCCGCTCCCCGGCCACGGACGACAGGGCGATGACGGCACCGTGCCCCTGCGCACGCATCCGCCCTGCCAGCAGCACACCGGTGCTGACCGCCGCGGTGCAGTTGACCTGCACGAGGTGCACCGCCGCCGCCTGGTCCTGCCAGGCGCGTTCCTGGTCGCCGAGGACGCCGAACGCGACGACGGCGACGTCGAGGTCGCCCGCGGCGAACGCCTCCTCGACCGTGCGCGCGTGCCCGGCCAGGTCCTCGGCGTCGAAGTCGACCGCGCGCACGTCGTGGCCCGCGGCGGCCAGCCGCGCGACGGCGGCGTCGCGCCGGGGCGAGGGCCGGGCGGCCAGCACGGCGCGCACCCGCGTGCCCCGGGCCAGCCGCTCGAGCACCGCCAGGCCGATGTCGGAGGTCCCGCCCAGCAGCAGGACGGACTGCGGCGTGCCCACGGCATTGATCATCGCGATCTCCTCACGGGAACGGCCTCGGGAGCAGGAGGGGACGGCCACCGGTCACAGGTCGAGCCGGCGGGCGAGGTCGGAGCGGAAGGTGCCGTCGGGGTCGACCCGCCGGCGCACGTCGAGCCAGCGCGGCAGCTCGGGGTACATCGCGCGCAGCGCGTCGGGGGCCAGGCGGGCGTCCTTGGCGAGGTAGACCCGTCCGCCCGCCTCGAGCACGACCTCGTCGAGCCGCCGCAGGACCCCGCCGGTCGTGGCGGTGACCGGCACGTCGACGGCCAGCGTCCACCCGGGCACGGGGAACGACAGCGGGCCGGGGTTGCCCGGTCCGAAGCGCTTGAGCACGGCCAGCGCCGGCACGGTCTCCTGCAGCACCTCGAGCGCTCGCTCGACGGCGCGCTCGGCGCCGAACGGCACGACGAACTGGTACTGCGCGAAGCCGCGGGCGCCGTACGCCCGGTGCCACGAGCCGATGCCGTCCAGCGGGTGGAAGAACGGCGCGATGCCCTGCACCTGACCGCGGCGCTCCTGCGGCGCCTTGCGCCACCACAGCTCGTTCAGGGCCGCGACGGTCAGCCGGTTGACCAGTCCCGGGGGGAACGCATCGGGAGCCGACAGCCGCGGCCGGGCCGAGAACGACAGGGCGGCCGAGCGTGCGCCCGCCGGCACCTGCTCGCGGGTCGCCGGCCAGCCGCGGGTGAGCACCGCCCGGCCGAGGGTCTTCCCGTGCGCGAGGCAGTCGACCCACGCGACGGAGTAGGTGTACTGCGCGTCCGTGGCGGTCAGGCGGGCCATCAGGTCGTCGAGGTCGCGGGCCCGCTCGGTGTCGACCAGGACCGACGAGGTCTCGACCCGGCGCATCCGCAGGACGGCGCGCAGGACGACGCCGGTCAGGCCCATGCCGCCGACCGTCGCCCAGAACAGCTCGGGGTCGGCGTGCGGGCCGACCGTGCGCACCGATCCGTCGGCCAGCAGCAGGTCCAGGCTCTCGACGTGGTCGCCGAAGCTGCCGGACACGTGGTGGTCCTTGCCGTGGACGTCCGCCGCGACGGCTCCGCCGACCGTCACGTTGCGCGTGCCGGGGGTGACCGGGACGAACAGGCCGAGCGGCAGCAGCAGGTGCATCAGCGCGTCGAGGCTGGCGCCCGCCTCCACCGTCACCCGGCCGCCGGGCAGGTCGACGTCGAGCACCCGGTCCAGACCGCGCAGGTCGAGCACCCGGCCTCCGGCGTTCTGCGCCGGATCGCCGTAGCTGCGTCCCAGGCCGCGGGCGACCACGCCGCGCGGACCAGCCGCCCGCACCAGGTCGGCCACCTCGTCGGCCGACTGCGGGGTCGCCACGTCGGCGGCGGTGGGCGCGGTGCGCCCCCACCCCGAGAGCAGCTCGCGGGTCCCGGTAGCGGCGCTCACCGGCGGTAGGCGAGCAGGTGGTAGTCGCACGACCCGCCGCCCGAGCCGACGTGCGCGAGGCGGTAGTCGCCCATGGCGGGGTGCCGGGCGATGGCGCGCTCGGTGGGGTAGACGGGCACGAGCCGCCGGGGGTCCCGGCTCGCCAGCACGATGACGTCGGGGCGGCGCTCGTGCACGATCGCCGCCCGGGCAGCGGGTCGCAGCGGCCCGGTGTCCTGCAGCAGCGGGTCGTTGAGCAGGAAGGCGTCGATGACGGCCCGCCCTCCGGCCCGGGCGGGCAGCAGCCCGGCGTCCGAGACGGAGAACGTCGTGGTCGGGGGGGTGCGGTCGACGAGCCAGGCGGCGACCTCGGCGCGGGCCCCCGCCCGGCAGGTCATGTACCGCTCCTGCCAGCCGTCGACGGCCAGGACGTT
Organism: uncultured Frankineae bacterium; assembly: GCA_902805775.1. Taxonomy (GTDB): domain Bacteria; phylum Actinomycetota; class Actinomycetes; order Mycobacteriales; family SCTD01; genus SCTD01. Next base: position 16,174 of record CADCUB010000002.1, read on the forward strand.
GCCGGGCAGGACGAGCACGCCGGCGCCTGCGGCGCCGAGCGCGAGCACGGCTGCGGCGGTCCGCGAGCGTGCGCGCGCGAGCGCGGCGACCGCGACGCCGGCCAGCAGCGCCAGCTGCGGCCAGACGGGCAGGAAGAAGCGGCTGTAGTGGTTGGCGCTGTCCAGCGTGCCCAGGCTGCCGACGGCGTAGACGACGAACGGCACGAGCAGCAGCCGCGGGCGCCAGCCGATGAGCGCGGCGCCGGCGAGGGCCAGCACGACGACCACGGCCGACTGCGCGAGGAACTTCTGCAGGACGAACGTCAGCTCGCCGGTGCCCGACTTGTACAGCACGGAGTTCGGCAGCAGGTGGCCGTACAGCGCCCACCGGGCCAGCTCCAGCGCCGCCTGCGACAGCACCGGCAAGCCGGCCAGCAGCAGCAGCCGTCGGCCGGCGGTCGACCAGGAGGTGCGCCGCAGCAGCAGCGGCGCCGCCTCGCTGGCGGCGACCAGGGCCAGCGCGACGACCAGGCCCTCCGGCCGCAGCCACGGCAGCAGCGCGAGGGCGGCCCCCGCCGCAGCGGCGCGTCCGCCGTCGGGCCGGGCCAGCTCGACCGTGGCGAGGGTCAGCAGGAGCGCGACCGGCAGCGTCTCCAGCCCGCCCAGCGCCCACAGCGCCAGCGGAGCCGACGCCGCCGTGAGCAGGGCCCCCGCGGCGGCAGCGCCGGAGCCGACGACGGCCCGGCCGCGGACGAAGACCAGGACGACGCAGCCGACCGCAGCCAGCACGCCCAGCGCACGGGCCGTCGCCAGCGCCGAGCCGCCGAGGACGTGCGCCGCTGCCTCGACGAGCACCAGCAGGGGGTTGCTGTAGCCCTCGACGGCCGGCCCACCCGGGTTCCACCCGAGCCCGTCGCCGTTGCCGAGGTTCTCGGCGTAGCGGACGGAGATCCACGCGTCGTCGGTGACGAACCCGCGCAGGCGCCAGCACAGCAGCAGCAGCACGGCCACGGACGCCAGCGTGACCAGCCGACCCAGGCGGTCCCAGCGGGCTGTCGAGGACGTCGGTGTCGTCGGGACGGCCGTGCCGGCCCCGAGCGCCGGGCCGTCGTCCCCGGGACCGGGCGGGGGGAGGGCCGACCGGCGGGGTCCCGTCCCGACCGTCACGGTCCTCCTCGCTCGCTCGTGGTGCCGGCACGAGGCCGCTTCGGCGCGTGGCGTGCCCGCTCCGCTCCGCGTCACACCCGAGCCGGGTGGTCGCGGCGGCGGTGCCGCGGGGGGCGTCGGACCGATGAGTCCGGCTGCTCACCGCCGTCTGCACCTGCGTCTGCACCCGCACACCCATCCGCACAGGAGGACGCCGTGACATCACCGAGCACCGCCACGCCGCAGGGCACCGTCGCACCGCAGGACGGTCTGCACCGCGGGTCGAACCGCCTGAGCTTCCTCAACCTGCCCGTGGCGAGCGCCGCCGCGTCCAGGGACTTCTTCTCCGCGCTGGGCTTCGCCTTCGACGACCGCTTCAGCGACGACACGACCGCCTGCCTGCAGCTGTCCGAGACGGCCTACGTGATGCTGCTCGAGCGCCCGCGCTTCGCCGCCTTCACCGCCAGGCCGACCGGCGACCCGGCGGCGACCACCTCGGCGATCCTGGCCGTGTCGGCCGCGGACCGGGCCGCCGTCGACAGCTTCGCCGAGACCGCGCTGCAGCGCGGCGCGACGCCGGCCAAGGACCCGCTCGACTTCGGCGAGATGTACGGCCGCAGCTTCTTCGACCTCGACGGTCACCACTGGGAGGTCATGTGGATGAGCGAGCGGGCCGTGGCGGAGGCCGGCTCGTCGGCCTGACCGCAGGAGGGCGGGAGGGCTACCCCTGGTCCGACGCCTCGTCCGCAGGCGCTGCGTCGGCATCGGCGTCGGCGTCGGCGTCGGCGTCGTCCTGACCCTCCAGGGCCGCCAGCCCGGTGCAGCCCCGACGGGAGTCCTTGTCCTCTCGGGCCCGCCGAGCCTGCTCGCCCTCGAGCAGCACCGGCACGCCCGAGCGCACCTCGGCCGGCTCCCACGCCGCGCCGGTGACCTCGTCACCGGTGACGGTCAGGACGAGCACCCCGCTGCGGGCCGCCTCCGGCCTGCGGGAGCCGGAGAAGACGAAGTTGCCGAGCCCGTAGTCGACGTAGGTCCCACCGAGCACACCGCCCCCGAGCAGGACGTGCGCATGCGTGCCGACCACCACGTCGGCCCCGGCCTCGGCGAGCGCCTCGGCCAGCTCCTCCTGCCGGGGCAGCGGGCAGGCGTCGCGCTCCTGCCCCCAGTGCAGGTAGACGACCACGGTGTGCGCGACCTCCCTCGCCGCGCGCACCTCGTCCAGCAGGCGCTCGACCCGCTTCGCGGACGCCATGCCGGGGGAGTCCGGGCCGGCCGTCCACGCCTGCGCGAGGGACGAGTCGAGGACCTGCGTGGCCCCGAGGACGGCGACGCGGTGGCCGCGGACGACGGCGACGTGCGGCGCGTACGCCTCGTCCTCGTCCTCGCCCAGACCGACGACCGGGAGGCCGGCGGCCCGCGAGGCGGCGAGCGCGTCGGTGACGCCCTCGACGCCGTAGTCGAGTCCGTGGTTGTTGGCCATGCTCACGACGTCGACACCGGCCTCGCGCAAGGCGCCGAAGGTGCTGGCAGGGGCGCGGAAGACGAACTGCTTGGGGGCCGGCGTGCCGCGCTCGGTGACGGCCGCCTCGAGGTTGACCACGGTCAGGTCGGCCTGCGACAGCAGGTCGCGGACGCTCGGCAGCCCGGCCGCCAGCGCGGCTCCGGACGGCCCCTCGGCGTGGATGTCCCCCGCGAAGGCCAGCGTGATCGGGCCGGCGGCCTCGGGAGGCTCGCCCGCCGTCCCGGTCCTGCTCACCGTCCCCGGCTCGCCTGCCGTCCCCGTCCCGCCCGCATCCCCGGCCGGTGCAGCCGGTGCGGCCGGTGCAGCCAGTTCGGGGCGTTCGGCGTCGGCGAGGGCCGGCACCCGCCCGCCGGCACGCTCGAGGCCCAGCCACGTGCCGCCGGTCCCGGTGGCGAGCAGGGCGAGCGCGACGATCGCCAGCTTGGCCCGGTCCGGCGTCGTGCGCCGCCTGGCCCGGCGCCTGCGCCGGGTCGGCACGGCGGACCCGGGCCGGCGCAGGGGCGGCCGCGAGCTGGTGCCCGTCATCGCACCCGGTCCGGGCGGATCGGCGTCACGGGGCCCCTCTCGGCAGCAGCGCCGCCGGGACCGGCAGGACGCCCCTCGACTCTAGGGACGGCGATGACCGCCTTCGCCGCACCGCGGCGAGCGTGTCGGACCTCTCACCGGCTCCCGAGGGCCGTTGCGCGGCGGTGCGTCAGTCGGTCGTCACAGGGCGTGGCTGAGGGTCGTCCGTGGGGCCCTCGAGCACCGGCACGGCCTGGCCGGGCGGGCGGCCGGGCTGCCAGGTGAGACGGTCGAGCCACATCGCCCGTCGACCGTCGCCGTCGTAGCCCTCCTCGCCGGCCTCCCAGGCGTGGTAGACGAGCCACTGCTGGCCGTCGACCTCGAGGACGGCCTGGCCGCCCGGACCGGTCGCCTCGCCCTCGCTGTCCACCCACGGCTGCTGCGAGCGGTCGGTGTAGGGCCCCGTGACGGCGGTCGCCGTCGCGTAGCCCATGGCGTACGTGTCGCTGGCGTAGTCGTTGGCCGAGTAGAACAGCACGTAGGTGCCCTCGTGCAGCACGACGGTCGGCGCCTCGACGAGCGCGCCCTGCCACGGCCTGGTCTGCCGCAGGCCCGTGTCGACCGGCGTGCCCTGGACGCGGGTGCCGTCCGCCGACAGAGGAGCGACCCAGATGCGGGTGTCCAGGCCCACGGCGTTGCCGTCGTTCTTCCAGAACATCCAGCGGCGGGAGGCGGTGTCGGTGAAGACGAACGCGTCGATGGACCCGCCGAGGTCGCGCTGGCAGAGCATCGGCTCGGTCGAGGTGTCCTCGAACGGCCCCGCCGGGTCGCTCGCGACCGCGAGGGCCAGGCACTGCTTGCCGCTGGCGGTCTCGCGCGCGACGTAGTACATGAGCCACCGGCCGCCGACCTCGACGACCTCCGGCGCCCAGGTCAGGCCGGCTTCGAGCGGCTGCCAGTCCGGGCGCTCGCCCAGGGCGTCCTCCGGCTCCGACCACTCGACGAGGTCGTCGGACGTCGAGACCTGGATGTCGATGAAGTCGTCGGGCAGGCCGGTGGCGTAGGCGTAGAAGGTGTCGCCGTCCCGCACGACGTGCGGGTCGGCGAAGTCGGTGTCGAGCACCGGGTTGGTGAACTCCGTCGACGACCCGGACCCCGACGCAGCGGAGGAGCCCTGCTCGTCGGCGGCGCCGCAGGCGGTCAGGGCCAGCACGCACGCCAGCGCCGCGGCGGGGAGCCCGCCGCGGCGCTGGGAGGTGCGCACGGTCAGCCCTTGAGGCCGCTGCGCGAGACGCCCTCGATCACGAACCGCTGCGAGATCGCGAACAGGATCAGGACCGGGACTGCGGCGATGACACCGCCGGCCATGATCGTCGAGTAGTCGGTCGAGTAGGCCCCCTGCAGCGTCGACAGGCCGGGCTGCAGCGTGAGCTTGTCAGGGCTGAACAGCACGTACAGCGGCCACAGGAAGTCGTTCCAGTTGGTGAGGAAGCTGAGCAGGGCCAGGGTCGCCAGCGGGCCGCCGGACAGCGGGATGATCACCGTGCGGAAGATCGTCCACCGGCTGGCGCCGTCGATCAGCGCAGCCTCCTCGAGCTCGGCCGGCAGGGAGAGGAAGAACTGCCGCAGGAAGAAGACGCCGAAGGCACCCGCCGCACCCGGGACGACGATCGCCACGAGGTTGTCCAGCCACCCCAGCTGCGAGACGATGTTGTAGTTGGGGATGAGCAGGGAGATCGGCGGGACGAAGATCGTCGCCAGGATCACGGCGGTGAGGAGCTTCTTGCCCGGGAAGTCGAGGCGGGCCAGCGCGTACGCCGCGGTCGCCGCGACGAGCAGCACCAGGATCGTGTGCAGCGTCGCGGCGAGCAGGCTGTTGAAGAACCACGTGCCGACCGGCGTCGCGGGGGCGCCGAGGATGCTCGAGAAGCCCTCCGTCGTCGGATCGCGAGGGAGCAGGTTGAGCGTGCGGCTCGCCATCTCGTTGGTCGACTTGAGCGAGGTCGACAGCATCCAGAACAGCGGCGCCGCCATGAGGACCGCGAGCAGCCCCATCGTGAGCATCAGCGGCAAGGACCGCTTGCGGTCGCCGGACTCCCGGCCTGGGCCGGTGCTCGCCTTGGCCGCGGACGCGGCGCCCGAACGCGTGCTGGAGGCTGCCCCGCCGGTGCGCGAGGCCTTGGTCGGAGTGCTCACTTGGCGTCCCTCTCCCGGGTGAAGGACAGCATGACCAGGCTGATGAGCAGCAGGCACAGGGTCAGGATGGTGCTCATGGCCGCGGAGCTGCCCATGTTGAACCGCGCCAGGCCCTCTTCGGCGATCTGCATGATCGCCGAACGGGTCTCACGGCCCGGTTGGCCCTGCGTGATGATGTAGGACTGGCCGAACAGGTTCGCCGACGCGAGCAGGGTGATCGTCACGACGAAGATCAGCACGGGGCGCAGGCCGGGCAGCGTGACGTTGAAGAACTGCTGGATCGGGCTCGCGCCGTCCATCTCGGCCGCCTCGTAGAGCTCGCGGGAGATGTCCTGCAGCCCGGCGAGGAAGATGACCATGTTGTAGCCGAGGGTCCACCAGATGGTGGGGATGACCAGCGCGCCCCACACCCAGGGGGTGTCGGTCAGCCACGGCGGGCTGTCGAGCCCCACGCGGTCGAGCATCGACGCCAGCACTCCGACGTTCGGGTCGAGCAGGTAGCGCCACAGGATGCCGATGACGGCCACCCCGAGGACGTAGGGCGCGAAGATGACGGCCCGGAAGAAGTTGCGGCCGGGGAACTTGCGGGCCAGCGGCACGGCCACCAGCAGGGGCAGCACCACGATGATCGGCACGCTCAGCACGGTGAAGATGGCCGTCGCCCGCATGGAGGACCAGAACGGGCCGGAGACCGTCGAGCCCGGCGTGAACAGGTCGATGTAGTTCTGCAGGCCCACGAACGGCTTGCCGGGCAGCAGGAAGTCCCAGTCGTGCAGGCTGATCCACAGGCCGTACAGGATCGGCGCCAGCACGAACATGGCGAACAGCACCAGGTAGGGCGCGAGGAACAGGTAGGCGGTCAACGGGCTGACCGCCGTGGGCGACTTCACGGTTCCCGGGACCACCCCCGAGGAGGAGTCCCGGCCGGGCCGGCGTCCCCGCGAGGAGGACGCCGGCGCGGTCGCGGTCCCGGCCATCAGGCCGAGTACTTCTTGCGGTTGTCCTCGAGCAGGGCGTCGGCCTTCTTGGCCGCGTCCTCCAGCGCCGTCTTCGCGTCGGCCTTGCCGAGCACCACCGTGTTGACGGCCTGCTCGAAGGTCGGGGCGGTCACGTCGCCGATGCCCGGGACCGTGGGCGGGAAGATGACGTAGTCGAGCTGCTCCGCGAGGGTGCTCTGCACCTCGAGAGCGGCGAACTCGTCGCTCTCGCGGACGCTGTTGCGCGCCGGGATCTGACCCGACTTCGCCCACTCGATCGAGTTGTCGGACAGGTACTTGATGAAGTCGCGGGCCGCGTGCAGCTTGTTCTCGTCGGCCTGGCGCTGCTGCATGATCACCAGCTGGTGCGAGCTCGCCCAGACGGCGGGCTCGTCGCCGATCTGCGGCAGCGGTGAAGCGCCCCAGTCGAGGCCCTGCACCTTGGCCCACTCGTTCATCATCCAGATGCCGTCCCACGTCATCGCGTCGCGGCCCTGGCGGAACGCCTGCGCCTGCGCGTCGTTGGCGACGTTCTTGGGGCTGAAGCCCTTCTCGACGTGGCTCGCGTACCACTCGAGCGCCTCGACGCCCTCCGCCGAGGCGAAGGTGGCCTTGGCGGCCTCCTCGTCGTACAGCGAGCCGCCGAACTGGCCGAGCAGGCTGATGAAGATGAGGTGCGCCGGCCAGGTCGCCGTGGCCCAGAAGGGGTACTCGACGCCCTTGCTCTTCATGCCGGTGAGGGCGGCCTCCCAGCTCTCGCGGTCCTTCGGCGGCTCCGAGACACCGCCCTGCTGCAGCAGCTTGTTGTTGTAGTAGAAGGCCAGCGGGTGGACGTCGAGCGGGATGGCGTAGCGCTGGCCGTCGTAGATGCCGGCCTTCCAGACCGTCTCGGCGAAGTCGTCCTCCTGCAGCTCCATCGGCCCGGTGAAGTCGTCGAGCGACATGATCACGCGGCGGGCGGCGTTGGTGCCGACCTGGTCGACGTGCATGGCCGCGACGTCCGGGCCGGCGCCGCTGGCGACCGCGTTCGGGACCTTGGAGTAGAAGTCACCCCACTCCAGGGTGTTCATCTGGACCTCGATGTTCTCGGTCTCCGTGTTGAAGGTCTTGACCATCTCCTTCATGAACGCACCGTCACCGCCGGTGAAGCCGTTCCAGAAGGCGAGGGTCACCTTCTCGCCCTCGTAGGCGCCTTCGCCGATGTTCGCCCCGGCGCCGGCGCCGGGAGGGGTGGACGAGCCGCCACCACAGGCGGACACCGCCGCGCCGACGCCGAGAGCAGCGCCGAGGCCCAGCACTCCTCGCCGCGTCAGATTCAGCGCCGAGGTGTCGCCGAGTCCGTTGTGTTCCATGTCGGTCCTTCCGGGGTTCGAGGTGCGAGGGCGTACGGGTGTGTGCGTATCAGGTCTGAGCGCGGACCTGGGTGAGGCTGACGGCGGACCACGCCACGGGGGGCAGGGTGAAGCGCAGCACGCCGTCCTCGAGCATGACCGCCAGGGGCCGGGGCTGCACCCGCTCGGGCTCCTGCTCGGTGTTCGCGGCGTAGGGGTCGCCGTCGGAGAGCTCCATCGCCTCGGCCACCTCCAGCGCCCCGAAGGAGGTGAGCGTCACGACCACGTCGAGCGGGTCGGCGCTGCTGCGGTTGACGGCGAACACGCTCAGCGAGCCCGTGCCCTCGTCCCAGGTGGCGGTCGCGTCGAGGACCGGCACCTCGCCGAACTTGCTCGTCGAGTAGGTCGGGCTGTCGAGCACCGGGCGCAGCACCTGCCCGTGCGCGAGCCGTGAGGTGTGGGCGAACGGGTGGAAGATCGTCTGCCGCCAGGCAGGCCCGCCCGGCTCGGTGCGGATGGGGGCGATGACGTTGACGAGCTGGGCCTGGCAGGCGATCGCGACGCGGTCGGCGTGGCGGAGCAGCGTGATGAGCAGGTCGCCGACGACGACCGCGTCGGCGACGTTGAAGACGTCCTCGATCAGGCGGGGCGCCTGCTCGATCTCGAGGTTGCCGGCGCCGACGAAGCGGCCCTTCTCGTACCAGACGTTCCACTCGTCGAAGGAGATGCCCAGCTTCTTCGGGTTGCGCAGGCGTGCCCCGACGTGGTCGGCGGTGGCCACGACGGCCTCGATGAAGCGGTCCATGTCGACGCCCGACGCGAGGAACGTCGGCAGGTCGCCGGACACCTCCTCGTAGTAGGCGTGCATCGAGATGTGGTCGACCATGTGGTAGGTGTGCTCCAGGATCACGGCCTCCCAGGCCGCGAACGTCGGCATGGCGCTGTTGCTGCTGCCGCAGGCGATGAGCTCGACGGTGGGGTCGACCATCCGCATCGCGCGCGCCGTCTCGGCGGCGACCCGGCCGTACTCGCTCGCGGTCTTGTGGCCCACCTGCCACGGGCCGTCCATCTCGTTGCCCAGGCACCACATGCGCACGTCGTGCGGCTGCTTCTCGCCGTGCGCGACGCGCTGGTCGGAGAACGACGTGCCGGCCGGGAGGTTGGCGTACTCCAGCAGCTCGCAGGCCTCCTGGACGCCACGGGTGCCGAGGTTCACCGCCATGATCGGCTCGAGCTCGGCCTTGCGTGCCCAGGCCATGAACTCGTTGAAGCCGACCTCGTTGGTCTCGATGCTGCGCCAGGCCAGGTCGAGCCGGCGGGGGCGCTCCTCGACCGGGCCGACGCCGTCCTCCCACCGGTAGCCCGACACGAAGTTGCCGCCGGGGTAGCGCACGACGGTGGGGCCGAGCTCACGGACGAGCTCGAGCACGTCGGTGCGGAAGCCGTCCTCGTCGGCGGTGGGGTGCTCCGGCTCGTAGATGCCGGTGTAGACGCACCGGCCCATGTGCTCGACGAAGGTGCCGAACAGCCGCCGGTCGAGCGGTCCGACCCGGAAGGCCGGGTCGAGGCGGATGGCAGCGGACGGCATCGGAAGCGGAGGTCCTTCCAGGTCGGCAGGTGCAGGCACGTCCTGCTCGTGTGTACGCCTGTGTTCCAACGATGTAAACCGGACAACGCCGGGCACGGCAGGTGTGACGAGATCGTGATGCGGGTCACGGACGGCGCAGGACGGACAGGGCTGGACTGCGCGGTCTACGGTCGACGCTCCGGCGGGCGGTGCCACGCGGACGGAGGGGGTTCCCGGTGGGCGTGCGCATGAAGGAGGTCGCCTCCCGCGCCGGGGTGTCGGTCAAGACGGTGTCGAACGTCGTCAACGGCTACCTCCACGTGGCGCCGACCACCCGCGAGCGCGTCCAGCAGGCGATCGACGAGATGGGCTACCGCCCGAACCTGAGCGCGCGCAGCCTGCGCAGCGGGCGCACCGGGATCATCGCCGTGGCGCTGCCCCGGCTCGACGAGCCGTACTTCGCCGAGCTCGCCGCCGCCGTCATCGAGGTCGCCGAGCAACGGGGCTGCACGGTCCTGGTCGACCAGACCGACGGCCTGCGCGAGCGCGAGCAGGTGGCCGTCGCGGGGATCCGGCCCGACCTGATCGACGGGCTGATCCTCAGCCCGCTCGCGCTCGGAGCCGACGACCTGGTGTCACCGGCGGCGGGCGCCCCGCCGCTCGTGCTGCTCGGCGAGCGCGTCTCCGACACGGGCTTCGACCACGTCGCCATCGACAACGTCGCGGCGGCGCGGACGGCCACCGATCACCTGCTGTCCCTGGGACGCAGGCGGCTCGCCGCGATCGGCGGGATGCAGGCGGTGGCCGCGCAGACCGCCCGGCTGCGGCTCGAGGGCTTCGCGGCAGCGCTGCAGGACGCCGGGCGGACCGTCCTGCCCGGCCACGTCCAGGAGGTGGAGGCGTTCCGGCGCGAGGACGGCGCCCGGGCCATGGACCGCCTGCTCGACCTGCCGGAGCCGCCCGACGCCGTCTACTGCTTCAGCGACCTGCTGGCCCTGGGTGCGCTGCACGCGCTGCACCGGCGGGGGGTTCGGGTGCCGCAGGACGTCGCGGTCATCGGCACGGACGACATCGCCGAGAGCCGCTTCAGCACCCCCACGCTGAGCACGGTGGTCCAGGACCAGGTCGAGATCGCCACCCTCGCCGTCGAGGCGCTGCTGCACCGGCTCGACGGCGGTCACGACGACGCGCCGCGGGAGCACACGGTCGGCTTCGAGCTGCGGGTGCGGGAGAGCACGGTCGCGGGCGCGCGCTGAGCACCGGGTGGGGGATCGCTGCGCGGCGCGCCGGGCGTGTCGAGCAGCGGACGCCCGGTGCCGTTCGAGCGGCGGTCAGCCGGTGGGCCGCCCCGAGGCCCGCGGCTCGAGGAGGGGCGGCTCGAGCACGAGCCGTTCCAGGGTGGCGCGACCGGCCTCGAGGTCGAGCAGGAAGCGCTTGCGCTCCAGGCCGCCGGCGTAGCCGGTGAGGCTGCCGTCGGCACCGACGACGCGGTGGCACGGCACCACCAGGCAGTACGGGTTGCGCCCGTTGGCGGCGCCGACGGCGCGCACTGCGGTCGGGCGGCCCACAGCGGCGGCCAGCGCACCGTACGTCGTGGTCGTGCCGTACGGCACCCGGCGCAGGGCCGCCCACACCTCCGCCTGGAAGGCGGTCCCGAGCGGCGCCAGCTCGACGTCGAACTCCTGCAGGTCGCCTGCCAGGTAGGCCTGCAGCTGCTCCTGCAGCTCCGGGAGGGTGCGGTCGTCACGAGGCCCGAGGCTGCTGGGCGGTGGCAGGTGGCGCTGCCCGTGCAGGTAGACCCCCGCCAGCGCGCCGTCGGACCCGACCACGGTCACGGGGCCGAGCTCGGTGTCGACGACGGCGTGCGTACGGCCGGCGGAGGCTGTGGGAGCGGTCGTCCGCTGAGCGGGGGCCCGGGACGCGGTGGTCGAAGGGGCGGTGGTCGAAGGGGCGGTGGTCGAAGGGGCGGTGGTCGGCGCGGTCATGGGACGTCCTTCGTCGGGAGGTGGTTGACGGCGTGGTCGCCGACGGCCCAGAGGTGCTGCACGGCGTACGCGCGGTACGGCGACCACCGCTGGGCGCGCTCGACCAGCGCCCGACCCTCGCCGAGGCCGAGCGCGCGGGCGGCCAGCACGACCCCGAGGTCGGTCGGCAGGAACGCGTCGGGGTCACCGAGCGCCCGCAGTGCGACGACGTCGGCCGTCCAGGGGCCGATGCCGGGCAGGGCCAGCAGGGTGCGGCGCACCAGCGCGGGGTCGGCCGACGGGTCGAGCTCGACCGTGCCGTCGGCCAGCGCCCGGGCAAGGGCGAGCACGCTCGCGCGGCGGGCCCGGGGCAGCGCCAGCACGGTGGGGTCGACAGAGGCGATGGCCTCCGCGCGGGGCCACAGCCGGGTGAGGCCGCCCTCCGGGTCGTCGACCGGCTCGCCGACGGCCGCGACGAGGCGGGCGGCGTGCGTACGGGCGGCTGCGGTGCTGACCTGCTGGCCGAGCACTGCCCGCACGGCGAGCTCCTCGGCATCGACGGTGCGGGGCAGCCGGCGCCCTGGTGCCTTGGCGACCCAGGGGGCGAGCGCCTCGTCCTCGCCGAGGACGGCGTCGACAGCGACCGGGTCGGCGTCGAGGTCGAGCAGGGCCCGGCAGCGGGCGACCGCGGGCGCGAGGTCACGCAGGTCGGTCAGGACCAGGCGGCACCCGATGGCGGTGGGCAGGGGACGCAGGGCGACCACGCCCGTGCCGTGCGGCAGCCGCAGGGTGCGGCGGTAGGCGCCGTCGCGCCACTCCTCGACCCCCGGCACGGCGGTCGCCGCCAGGTGACCGAACAGGCTGTCGGGCCACAGCGGCGGGCGGTACGGCAGCCGCAGGTCGAGCGCCGCGGCTCCTGCTCCCGGCGGCCGCTCGCCGGGGCCGGTGCCTGCCCGGGCGCGCACCTCCCCGGGCGTCGTGGCGTAGACGTCGCGGAAGGTCGCCGAGAACTGCCGGACGCTGCCGAAGCCGGCCGCGAACGCGACGTCCGCCAGGGGCAGTCCAGTCGTCTCCACGAGCGTGCGTGCTGTCGCCGCGCGCTGCGCCCGGGCCAGGGCCAGCGGACCGGCGCCGAGCTCGGCGAGCAGCGTGCGCTCGAGCTGGCGCCGGCTGTAGCCCAGCCGGCCAGCCAGGCCCGGGACGCCGTCGCGGTCGACGACGCCGTCCGCGATCAGCTGCAGCGCGCGGCCCGCCACGTCGGAGCGTCCGTCGGCAGGCCGGCCCGGCGCGCCGTCGGGGAGGCAGCGCTTGCACGCCCGCAGGCCGGCCGCCTGGGCCGCTGCGGCCGACGGCAGGAAGCGGACCGACGAGCGGCGAGGGGTGCGCGCCGGGCAGCTGGGGCGGCAGTAGATGCCGGTCGTCAGGACCCCGACGACGACCCGCCCGTCGAAGCGGGCGTCCCGGCCCTGCACGGCCCTCCACCACCGGTCCTCGTCCGGTGCTCCGACGTGCCCGCTCGCCTCGTCCACCGGCACATCGTGCGGCCCGCGTCGGCGGGTGTCTGGCGGGATCGCGACACGGCAGTGCGACGGCGCCGGGGCACAGGTGCCGCGACCGCGGGGCACGGGTCAGGCGCCGAGCCGGCCGCGCGACCGCAGCCCGGGCTGGCCCAGGTCGGCGCGGGAGCCGTCGGCGCGTCCTGCGGCCTGGGCGCTCCCGCTGACCGAGCTGCGGCCGGACCACGGCCCGCGCCAGGAGCCGCGGGCCGAGGAGCTGGCGGCGTAGAACTCGGAGACCCGCTGCGCCTTGTCGCGCAGGACCAGCGCGGCTGACGGCTCCCCCTCGGGGACGGGGGTGCTCTGCACGGCCCGCTCCCGTGCGGCCCGCAGCCGCTCGCCGACCTCGAGCACCCAGCCGTCGTAGAACGACAGCCGCCAGGTCTGCGCCGCGGTGCCGGTCAGGCGGTGCTCTCCCCGGTCGAGCCTGCGCTGGGCGGCGGAGGTCATCTGCACCGCCAGGGAGGCCCACAGCCGTTCGACGACCTCGAGGTCGGCCCGGGAGCCGAAGCCGAGCACGTAGGTGCTGTCGTGCGCGACGTTGACCAGCACGTCGTTGGCCCGTGCGACCACCGAGAAGAGCAGCACGCGGTGGCGGTTGCCGCGCTTGCCGCGGGGCCCGACGTCGACGCGCTCCTGCACGAGGGGGTCGGCGCCCGCGCGGGCGGCCCGGTCACGCTGGCGGGTACGGGCCAGCTCGAGGTCGACCGCGTGCGCGGTCGCGAGCTGCTGCGCCCGCTCGACGAAGGCGGCCGCCTCGTGCTCGTTGTCGGTGCCCTCCGCCTGGGCGAGCAGCTTGCCGATGCGGTCGACCAGCCGGTCGCCGGACGAGCCGTCGTCGCTGCCGCGACCCCCGCCGTGCGCACCACCGCCCGTCCCCGCACCGCCGTTCGCTCCGCCGGTCCTCACAGCGCTCCCACCTCGACGCCGAGTCCGCCGTACTCGACCCGCAGGGCGAAGGCCGCCTCCGGGCCCAGCGCCGCGCCCGCCAGCAGCAGGACCACCGCCGGGAAGGGGGCGGCGTGCCGGGAGGTGCGCCCGGTGGTCTCGCCGACGTGGTGGGCCAGCTCGTGGAGCAGGACGCTCTCCCGCAGCGCCCAGGGCTCGCCGTGGACCGGGACGGGCACCGCGATGGTGCCCGGCGGCTCCCAGTGCGCCGCCCGCGAGCCCCGCCGCAGACGGAGCGCCGGCGGCGGCACCGCACCCACCTCGGCGACGACCTCCGGCAGGCGCAGCACCCGCGCGGCGTAGGAGGCGGCGGCATCGACCGAGCCGAACCGGCGCTCCGCCGGGAGCAGGACGCTGCTGCCGGCGACGGTCGCGGACACGGCCCCGCGCCGGGCGGCGTCGAGGCGGTCGGCCCAGGCGTCCTCGGCGCGGTAGACCCGCGAGCGCTGGGCGTCGCGGACAGCGGCTGTCGTCACCCGACGGACGCTAGGGGATCGTCCGCCCCAGGTGGTCGAACCCGACGGCACCTGTGGACGGCAGCTCGCTCCGGCCCTGGTGCGACCCCGTCGCGCCTCCCCGTGCTCGGGGGCACCGTCGCCGCACGTGGACGAACCCCGCCGGTCGTCCCCGACCCCCTGTGATGATCGCCACGTTTCCTGACGGGGGGCCCCTGCTGTTGTCATGGATCCGTCATGCAAGATGGATGGACACCCAGCGCCTGACCGGTCGCCGAGTCCCGCCCACGGTCAGCACGGCGCCCCTACTCCACACCCGGGCGGGAGCGGGGGACCCAGGTCTCTCGGCCTGCAGCGATGCAGGCCTCGGGGCGAAGCGCGCGCTCGCGTGCGCCGGGCACTCTCATGCCCGAGCCCGACAGCTCACCTCGTAGGCGTGTGAGAGGGCTCATCTCCGCATGCGCACAACCATCCGCGCCCCGCGTGACCCGCAGGCCGTCACTCCCGCCACGCGCACCGCCCTGGGCGCCGGTCTGGCCGCGCTCCTGCTGCCGCTGTGCCTGGCGGTCCCCACCTCCGTCGGGACGGCCGCAGCCGCCTCGCCGAGGTCCGGCACCTACCTCGCCCTCGCAGGTCCCGCGGCGGCCGTGAAGCCGGGGCGCCACGCGCTGCGGGTCCGCCTGACCACCAAGGGCAAGCCGATCAAGGGCGTCGCCGTGCGCTTCGAGCGCGCCACCGCCCGCGGCTGGCGCGGCGCCGGCAGCGTGCGCACGAACAGCCGCGGCTACGCCCTGGGAGCGCTGCCCCTCAGCAGCACGACGAAGCTGCGCGCCGTCGCTCCGCGCCGGGCTGTCAGCCGCGAGATGCTGGTGAGGGTGACCCGACCCGCAGCCTCGCGCGCTCGGTCCTCGGCCCGGGTCGCTCCCGGCAACTTCCGCGCCGCGGCCCTGCAGGTCGCGCTGCGCCAGGTCGGCAAGCCCTACCGCTACGGCGCCACCGGCCCGGACAGCTTCGACTGCTCCGGCCTGGTCAACTACGCCTACCGCTCGGTCGGCCGCTCGGTCCCGCGCACCAGCAGCCAGCTGCGCTCCTGGGCGGTGCCGGTCAGCCGGTCCGCGGCCCAGCCCGGCGACCTGGTCTTCAGCCCCGGCCACGTCGGCATCTACGTCAGCCCCGGCCGCATGGTCGACGCACCCAACAGCGGTGGCCGCGTGTCGGTGCGGAAGATCTACGCCCGCAACTACACCATCGGCCGCGTCCGCTAGAGCGGACGAGCCGCCGGCGCGCCGCCTTGAAGCGGAGCGCCGGCGTTCCGGACGACGACCGGGTCGCACCGACCCGACCGGCGCCGACCCGGACCCGACCGGCGCCAGGGCGACCTGACCGGCACCGACCCGGACCCGACCGGCGCCAGGACGACCTGACCGGCATCGCGGCCGACGCCGACCCGGTGCACGCCGTCGCGGGTCGGACCCGGTCAGGCCCCGGACCTCACAGGCGGCTGGTGCCGCAGTCCAGGCAGCGGCGCCGACGTCCCGGGTTGTCTGTCGCGCAGTTGTCACACGACCAGTCCGGCCGCACCGCGGTGTCGGGCCGGGCGCGCCGGGGAGCGGGGACCGCCCGCCCGAGCGGGCTCCGGACCGCAGCGGGCGGCGCAGCAGCGATCGGCGGAGGTGTCATGGCGGAGCCCTTCCGTGCGGGAACGGGACCAGGCTCGCAGCGCAGTGCTACGGGAAGGTTGCGCGCGGGCGTCCACCGGGTGACGCGGACCCCACCGCCGGCGACCGCGCGACGCCGAGGCGTGCGCCGTCCGGCCGGCCGCGCATGAGCGTCCGGCGCGCCGCCGTCGTCGCCGACGGGCACGGCTTCGGCGGCGCGCAGGTGTACGCCCGCAGCCTCGTCGCGCACGCGCCGGACGGCCTCGTGTGCGACGTCGTCACCACGGACGAGCACGCCCCACGCCTGGCTCCGGCCGTCCGGGCCCGCGGCGGCCGCGTCGTCGTGGTGCCGACGTCGGTGCGGGCCGGCGCCGCGCCGCAGCTGCGGGCGGCGCTCGAGCGGCTCGCGCCCGACCTCGTGCAGGTCAACCTCGTCGACCCCACCAGCATGGTCGCCGCGCTGGAGGCCGCGGCGGAGGTCGCGCCGGCCGTCGCCACGCTGCACATGCGCGGCGAGGTGCCCGCGAGCGAGCAGGCCCGGGTCCGCGCGGCGTACGCCCGGCTCCGGCACCTGGTCGCCGTCTCCCGCGAGTTCGCGGCGCTGGCCCGCGACGTGCTGCGGGTCGACCGGGTGACCCACGTCCTCAACGGCGTCGATCCGGTGCCGACCGTGCAGCCGCCGGCCGGGGACGTGCCGGTGGTCGCCGCCCTGGGTCGCCTCACCGCGCAGAAGGGCTTCGACGTCCTGCTCGAGGCGGTGCGCTCGCTCACGGCGGACGGCGTGCGGCTGCGCCTGGTCCTGGCGGGCGAGGGCCGCGAGCGGGCCGCGCTCGAGCGCCAGGCCGCCGGGCTCCCCGTGAGCTTCGCGGGCTTCGCCGAGGACCCCCGCGCGGTGTTCGCGCAGGCCGACGTCTTCGCCCTGCCCTCGCGCGTCGAGGCGCTCCCCCTCGTCCTGGTGGAGGCCGTCTCGGCCGGGCTGCCGGCCGTGGCCACCGACGTGGGTGACGTCCGCGAGGCCCTCGGCGACGTCGCGGTGGTCGTGCCGCCGCAGGACCCGGCAGCGCTCGCCGGAGGGCTGCGGTCACTGCTGCTCGACCCGGACGACCGCCGGCGGCGCGGCGCCGCCGGGGCCGACCTGGCCCGCCGCTCCCTCACTGCGCGACGGATGGCGGGCGAGGCCTGGCAGGCGTTCCTGCCTTCTGCAGCGCCTGCGCCAGCACCCGGTCCGCGCTGATCCGCAGCGCGCACCGGTGGTCGATCGGGCAGGTCAGGTGGGGGCACGGGTTGCACCCGACGTCCTGCCGGACGATCGTCTGCACCTCCAGGGGGTGCCGCCAGCGCACCGGGTCGCCGGACAGGAACACCGTCACCACGCGGCCCCCGACCGCGGCAGTCAGGTGGGCGGTCCCGGTGTCGTTGGCGACGACGACGGCGGCATCGCGCAGCAGCACCGCGTAGGCCCCCAGCGATGTGCGGCCGGTCAGGTCGAGCACCGGCGTGCGGCTCGCCGCGACCACCGCCCGGGTGGTCGCCGCCTCGCTGGGCACTCCGCCGACCGCGACGCGCAGCCCGGCGGCCGCCAGCCCGTCGGCGACGCTGGCGAAGCGCTCGGCCGGCCACAGCCGGCTGGGCGAGGTCGCCCCTGGGTGCAGGACGGCGTACGGGCTGCCCGCGAGGCCGACCCCGGCCGCCTCCTGCTCGTCGTCGGCCGTCGACGGCCACTCGAGCGCCCGGGGTGCTCCCGGCGGCAGCCCCAGGTGCTCCAGCAGGCGCAGGTGCCGGTCCGACTCGTGCAGCGCACCCGGGTAGCGCAGGTGCAGCGCCGGGTCGAGCCCGGCCGAGCCGGTCGGGGCGAACCCCCCGACGAGCCGGGCGCCGGTCGCCGCGGTGACGGCGTTCGCGGCCGGGTTGTCGCCGTACGCCTGCAGCGCCAGGTCCCAGCCGCGCGCCGCCATGGCCGCCGACCACTGCGGCAGCGTCCCGTCGGGCGGGCGCTCGGGGATGCCGGGAGCGCCGGGGAAGGGCACCAGCTCGTCGACCCAGGGAGCCATCCGCGCGACGACGGGCGCCATCTCCGGCCAGGTCGCGAGCGCCACGTGGAGGTCGGGCCGCGCGGCGCGCAGCGCCCGCACGGCCGGCACGGTGCACAGCAGATCCCCCAGCCCCACCCGGAGCCGGACGAGCAGGACGTCGCGCACGCAGGAGTCGAGCAGGGGGCGGGAGGGGACAGCCACCCTCCGGTGGTCTCGCGACTGCACCGGCGCAGTCTCCCAGCCGCCACGATGGAGGTATGCCGATGAACCCGAGCTCTGCCCCCGCTCGCGCGACCGACGCCCCTGTCCCCGTCGGCGCCCCCACCACCACGCCGGGCCCGGCCCCGACCCCGCAGAAGGCCTCCGCCGGGCGCTCCGCTGCAGCGCCGACCACGCCCGCGGTCGCGGGCACCGTCCTGCGCCTGTGCTCGGTCTTCGAGCCGCCGCCGGAGGCGCTGCTGCGGCCCGACGCGGCGGCCTACGACCCGATCGGCGGCATGCAGAACCACACGGCCGAGCTGACCCGCGGCCTGGACCGGCTCGGGGTGCGCCAGCACGTCCTGACCTCCCGGCTCGGCGGTGCGCGCTCCCGCACGGCCCTGGGGGCCGCATCGACGGTCGTGCGCACCGGGGTGCCCGTGCGCGGCGCCCGGCAGCTGTGGGCCGTCGACGCCGCCCGCTCGCTGCCGCCGCTGGACGGCCTGGGCCTGGTGCACGCGCACCAGGGCGAGGACGTGGCCGTCCTCCCGCTGGCCGCGGCCGTCGCGCGCCGCGCCGACGTGCCGCTCGTCGTGACCGTGCACTGCAGCACCGCCCGCACGGTCGACCGCAGCCGGCGCCGGCCGGTGACGGTGCTCGGGCCGCTGGTCGAGCGGCAGGTCCTGCGCCGCGCCGACGCCGTCCTCGTCCTCACCGAGCCCGCGGCGCAGGCCGCCGTCGAGGACGGCGTCGACCCCGACCGCGTGCACGTCGTGCCGTCGGGCTTCTCACCGGCCCTGTTCGGCGGGGCGCACGCCGACCCGCTGCCGGAGGTGCCCCACCCGCGGGTGCTGTTCCTCGGGCGCCTGGCCGACCAGAAGCGACCGCTCGACGCCGTCGCGGCGCACGCGCGGATGCCCGACGACGTCCACCTGGTCGTCGTGGGCGACGGCCCCCTGCGCGCCGCCGTCGAGGCAGCGGTCGCCGCGTCGCCGGCGCGCGAGCGGGTGCACCTGCTGGGCCTGGTCGCGCACGAGCAGGTGCCCGCCCACCTCGCGCACGCCGACGTCTTCGTGCTCCCCTCGCAGTACGAGGAGCTCGGCAGCGTGCTCGTCGAGGCGATGGCCAGCGGGCTGCCGGTCGTGGCCAACCGGGTCGGCGGCATCCCGTCACTGGTCCGCGACGGCATCACCGGCCGGCTCGTCGAGCGCGGCGATGTCCCTGGGCTGGCGGCGGCGCTCACCGACGCCCTCACCGACCGGCGGACCACCCGCCGCCTCACCGAGACCGCGCGTGCGCACGTCGACCGGGCCTTCTCCTGGCCGGTGCTGGCCGAGCGCGTGCACGACGTCTACGTGGACGTCCAGCGCCGGTGACCGCCCGAGTGGCCGTGGTGGTCCCGGTCTTCGACCAGGCGGCCTTCCTGCCGCGCGCGCTGGGCAGCCTGCTCGCGCAGGACCTCGAGCAGTTCGAGTGCGTCGTCGTCGACGACGGCTCGACCGACGGCCCGCAGGTGCCGGCCGACGCCCGGGTGCGCCTGCTGCGGCACACCGACAACCGCGGCCTGGGGGCCGCCCTGAACACCGGGCTGGACGCGACGACCGCGCCGGTCGTCGCCTACCTGCCGGCCGACGACGCCTGGGACACGGGCCACCTGTCGGCGCTGCTGGCCGCCCTCGACGGTGGTGCCCCTGCAGACGGCGGTCCCGCAGACGGCGGTCCCGCAGACGGCGAAGGCCACGCCGACCTCGCGTCGAGCGGGGTGCGCTGGCAGCACGGCCAGACCCTGTCGGCCCCGGAGGACAGCGGCCTGCAGCTGGTGCAGGTGGCCCACCGGCGCACCGACCGGCGCTGGCCCGAGCGGGACGAGCTCGAGGCCGACGACCTCGAGCTGCTGCTGTGGCGCCACTTCCCGGCCCGGACGAGCACGGGGCAGGTGACCTGCACGTGGACCGACCACCCGGGGCAGCGCTCCCGGGCGATCCGGGAGAGCGCCGACGGCGGCCTGAACGTGTTCCGGCGGCGCTACCGCGTCCGCAGCCCGCTGCGGCTGCACTCGCGCGACAGCGGGCTGACCGACGAGGTCGCGCTGTACGCGCGGTTCCGTGACCGGCCGGCGCCGGCCGGCGGGCTGCGCGTGCTGCTCGTCGGCGAGCTCGCCTTCAACCCCGAGCGGGTGCTGGCCCTGGAGCAGCGCGGGCACCGGCTGTTCGGGCTGTGGACCGACGACGGTCTGGGCGCCCACACGGTCGGCCCCCTGCCGTTCGGGCACGTGACCGACGTCGCGTCGCCGGAAGCGGCCCGCGCGCTCGACGTCGACGTCGTCTACGGCCTGCTCAACTGGCGCGCCGTGCCGCTGGCCGCCCGGGTGCTCCGCGAGCTGCCGCACCTGCCCTTCGTCTGGCACTTCAAGGAGGCGCCCCAGGCGTGCGTGCGCCGCGGCACGTGGCCCGACCTCGCCGCGCTCTGGTCGGGCGCCGACGAGGTGCTGTGCGCCACCGAGGAGGAGGCGGCCTGGTTCGCGCTCGCGCTGCCCGGACACCGCGACCCCGCCCGCACGCACGTCCTGGACGGCGACCTGCCGCTGGCGGAGTGGTTCACCGGTGAGCGGTCGCGGCGCCTGTCCGACGACGACGGGGCGGTGCACACCGCGGTGCTCGGGCGGCCGCTCGGGGTCGACGCGGACCTGCTCGTACGGCTGGGCCGCGCGGGCGTCCACGTCCACCTGCACGGCCAGGTCCGCGACCACGGACCGGCCGCGGGCTGGGCGGCGGCGGTGCGCAGCGCGCAGGAGCAGGTCGACACCGTGCACGTGCACCCCAAGGTGGAGCAGCCCGACTGGGTCCGCGTCCTGTCGCGCTACGACGCCGGGTGGCTGCACCGGTTCCGGGCCACCAACGGCGGCGACCTGCGCCGGGCCGTCTGGGACGACCTGAACGCCCCGGCGCGGATCCCGACCTACGCCAGTGCCGGGCTGCCGATGCTGCTGCAGTCGAGCCCGGGGTCGACGGTGGCGGCGCAGCGGCTGCTCGGCGACAGCGCCGTGGACTACGACGACGTCGACGACCTCGTCGCCCGGCTGACGGACCGGTCCGCGCTGCGGGCGGCGGCCACCGCCTCGTGGGAGGGCCGCGCGCGCTTCACCTTCGACGCCCACGTCGACCGGCTGGTGGACGTCCTGCTCGCGGCCGTGCAGCGCCGCGCCGGGCGTGACGTCGCAGGGCAGGGGTAGGCGGGCGTCGTGCGCGTCCTGCTCGTCATCACCGACGCCCCCTGGTACGAGCCCACGGGATACGCCGCCGCATGGGTGTCGGCTCTCGAGGCCGAGGGGGCGGTCGTCGACCGGCTCGCGGAGCTGCCCGCGTCGTGGGCGGCCGGCGGGCCGCCGGCCCCCGACCTCGTCGTCGGGCACGTCCTCGTCGAGGAGGTCGCGGCGTTCGCCCCGACGCTGCAGGCGGTCTCGGCCCTCGAGTGCGCCGGCGCGCGGCTGCTGAACCCGGTCCGCACGCTGCTCGCCTCGGCCGACAAGCTGGTCACCGCGGCCGTCTGGGCGGGCGCGGGACTGCCCCAGCCGGCCACCGCCGACCTCGCCACGGTCGACCGCTGGCCCGACCCCGGGCGTCCGATGGTGCTCAAGCCGGCCTTCTGCGACGGTGCCCGCCACATCGGCCTGGTCCGCTCGCTGGAGGAGGCGCGCGCGGTCGAGCGGACCTGGCGCGAGGACGAGGCGGCGGGAGGTGAGCGTCGCGGGGCGGCGCTGCTGCAGGAGTGGGTCGAGGAGCCGACCTGCGTGCGCCTGTTCGCGACGCCGACCAGCACCTCCCTGGCCTACGAGAAGGGCCGGCGGCCCGGCGAGCTGGTCACGTCCGGGACCGTCTACCCCCGGGTCCACGAGCCGTCGCCCGAGCTCGCGGCGCTGGCGCGCGACATGGTGGCGAGCCTGGGCGGCGGCCTGCTCGGTGTCGACGTCCTGGTCGCCCGCGACGGCCGGCTGCTCGCGCTGGAGGCCAACGCCCCGTTCGGCTTCGACGTCACCGACCCGGCGCAGGGGCGGTGGGTGGCCCGGGCCGCGCTGGCCGCCGCCACGGTGGACGCTCCGGCCGCCGTCGGGACCCGGGCCCCCACGACGACCACCGGCCCCGCCGTCGGGACCCGGGCCCCCGCGGCGGCCACCGCGCCCGCCGCCGTGCGCGGGTGACGACGCCGTACGACGAGGGGGCCTCGCCGGCGGCGGCCGGCGTCCGGGCCGCGCTCGCCGGCTCGGACCTGGCGGCGCTGCGCGCCCGCACGCGCGAGGCGGTCCGGTCCGAGGACATGCAGATCGTCGGCGCGTCCGGACCGGAGCTGCTGCACGTCGACCCGGTGCCGCGCGTGCTCGACGGCGCCGAGTGGGACCGCCTCGCCGACGGTCTCGCGCAGCGGGTGCGCGCCCTCGAGGCGTTCCTGCGCGACCCGGCGCGAGCGGTCGACGCGGGGGTGGTGCCTGCCGACGTGGTCGGGTCCTGCCTGTACCGCGAGGCCGGTCCGGCACCGCCGGTCGTGCCGATCGGGCTGGCCGGGCCGGACGTCGTGCGCACGGCCTCCGGCGAGCTGGTCGTGCTCGAGGACAACCTGCGCACGCCGACCCTCATGGGCTACGCCGAGACGGTCCGCCGGGTCGTCGGGAGCCTCGTGCCAGGACGGCCGCGGCCGTACGCCGCGCAGCTCGTCCCGGCCCTGCGCAGGGTGCTGCGCGCGGCCGCTCCGGAGGTCGACGAGCCGGTGGTGGCGGTGCTGGGCGACCTGCGCGGCACCAACGTGCGTTGGGAGCCGGCGCGCATCGCCGGGCTGCTGGGCGTCCCGCTGGTCGACCTCGACGACCTGACCGCCGTCGGTGACCGGCTCCGCCTGCCGGACGGCCGCCTCGTCGACGTCCTGTGGCGGCGCACCAGCGAGGAGCGCCTGCTCGGCGACGACGGCCGGCCCAACCGCCTCGGCGCGGCGCTGCTGCCCGGGCTGCGCCGCGGCACCCTGCGGGTGGTCAACCCCTTCGGGACCGGCCTCGCGGACGACAAGCGCACCTACCCCTACGTCGAGGACCTCGTCCGGTTCGAGCTGGGTGAGCCGCCACGCGTGCGCTCCGTGCGCACGCTCGACCTCGGGACCGCGGCCGGACGCGAGGAGGGGCTCGACCGCCTGGACGAGCTGGTGGTCAAGCCGCGGACCGGCTCCGGAGGCCGGGGCGTGACGGTGATGCCGCGGGCCGGCGCCGAGCGCCGCCAGCGGGTGCGCCGCGCCGTGCTCGAGGCGCCCGGCCAGTGGGTCGCCCAGGAGCCGGTGCTGCTGTCGACCTGCCCGACGGTCGTCGGCGACCGCCTCGAGGACCGCCACGTCGACCTGCGGCCGTGCGTGCTGTCGGACGGCCGGTCGGTGACGGTGCTGCCCGGCGGCCTGACCCGCGTCGCGCCGGCGGCTGGGGAGCTGGTCGTCAACTGCTCGCAGGGCGGCGCCGCCAAGGACACCTGGGTCGTCGACGCCTCCGCCTGAGCCGGTGGCACGAGCGGACGCCGGCGGGGGCTGGGCGTGCGCCTCAGGGGCGCCGGTGCAGCAGGTCCGGACCGATGTCGGCCAGCCGGGAGCAGCCCGCCAGGCCCATGCAGTGCCGCAGCTCCTCGGTGACGGCGCCCAGGCAGTCGCGGACCCCGTCCGCACCGCCGACGGCGAGCGCCCACAGCACGGGCCGGGCCAGCAGCACGGCGTCGGCGCCCAGGGCGAGGGCGCACAGCACGTCCAGACCCGAGCGCAGGCCACCGTCGACGAGCACGGGCGCCCGCCCGTCCACCGCGTCGACCACCTCGGCGAGGACCTCGGCGGTAGCGGCGGCCCGGTCGAGCTGGCGCCCGCCGTGGTTGCTGACGACGACCCCGGCCGCGCCGGCGTCGAGGCAGGCGAGGGCGTCGTCGCCGCGCAGCACGCCCTTGACCAGCACCGGCAGCCCGCCGCTGGCCCGGGCGAGCAGGTCGATGGCCTCCAGGCCGATGGACGGGTCCTGGCGGTCGCGCGGGTCCGGGCGACCGGTCAGGTCCAGGCGGGTCGCCCCGTGGCGGGCGCCGAGGTAGGGCACGTCCCCGGTCAGGACCACTGCGCGGGCACCGGCGTCAGCCGCCCGCGCGGCGCGCTCGCGGGTCAGGCCGTGGTCGAGCACGACGTACGCCTGCCACCACCAGGGGCCGGGCGCGCGGACCTCGTCGATGGCGACCGAGCTGCGCGTCGACAGGACCATCAGGCTGCCCGCCTCCGCGACGCCCCGCGCGGTCGCGACCTCGCCCTCCGGGTGGGCCAGCCCGTGTGCCGCGGCCGGGCCGCACAGCACCGGTGTGGCCAGCGCGGTGCCGAGCAGCTCGAGGCCCGTCTCGACCGTCGCGACGTCGCGCAGCACGCGCGGCCTCAGCCGCAGCTGCGACCAGGCCCGCTCGGCCTCGTCGAGGCTGACCTGGTCACCGGCGCCGCCGGCGAAGTAGCGGTGGACGTCGGGCGTCAGCCGTCGGGCGGCCTCCGCCGCGTGGGTCGCCAGGAGGGGGTGCACCGGCAGATCGTCGCAGCCCGGCCCTAGCGTCGCCGCCGTGGCGGACCTGCAGGCGGACCTGGTGCTCGAGGGCGGCGGCGTGAAGGGCCTCGGCCTGGTCGGCGCGGTGACCGAGCTGGCCGCCGCCGGCTACGCCTTCCCCCGGGTCGCGGGCTCGTCGGCCGGTGCGGTCGTCGCGTGCCTGGTCGCCGCGCTGCAGCGGGCCGGCGAGCCGGTCGCCCGGCTCGAGGAGGTCGTGCGCGGCGTCGACCTGCGCCGGCTGCGTGACGTCGGCGGTCTGGGACGCCTCCCGTTCGTCGGCCGGGCGCTGGCGCTGCTGGTGCACGACGGGGCCTACGAGGGCCGCTACCTCGAGGAGTTCCTGACCGGGGCGCTGGGCGACCTCGGCGTGCGCACCTTCGCCGACCTGGCGATCCCCGCGGATGACCCGGCGGCCGACGGGCTGCCCCCGGGCCGCCGGTCACGGCTGGTCGTGACCGTCTCCGACCTGTCGCGCTCGCGCCTCGCGCGGCTGCCGTGGGACCTGCCCGAGTACGGCGCCGACGACCTGCCCGTCGCCCGCGCGGTGCGCGCGAGCGCGGCCATCCCGCTGTTCTTCCGGCCGGTGCGCCAGCCGACCCCGACCGGCCCCGCCACGTGGGTCGACGGGGGGCTGCTGTCGAGCTTCCCGGTGGAGCTGTTCGACCGCACCGACGCCGCCGACCCGCGCTGGCCGACCTTCGGCGTCCGCCTGACCACCCGTCCGCCGACCCCGCCGGTGACCCGGCCGGTCGCCGGGCCGCTGGCGATCGCCCTGGCCAGCCTCGACACGCTGCTCACCGACCAGGGGGCCGCCTACCTCGACGACCGCTGCACCGTCGAGCGCACCGTCTTCGTCCCGACCGACGGCGTGTCGGTCGTCGACTTCGACCTCGACGCCGCCACCTCCGAGCGGCTGCGGGTCGCCGGGGAGCACGCGGCCCGCGAGTTCCTGGCGCGGTGGGACTTCGCCGGCCACGTCCGGCGCTGCCGGCGCCCGGCGGGGTCGAGCGGCGAGGTCACCGGGGGGACCACCGACCGGCCGTGACGGCGAGCCACAGCCCGGTCCCCGCCCAGCGGCCCATGACCGCGAACGGGGACGGGTCGGGCACCTGCCGGCGCAGCCAGCCGTCGAGCACGAGCGGCCGGGGCCGGCCGCCCAGCAGCGGCAGGGCCGTCGCCGCCGCGAACGGGCCGAAGCCCGCCAGGCCGCGCAGCGCGGCCACCACCTCGTCGTCGGGGACGTGCGGCGAACGCCAGGCCTCGACGTCCCGCCGTCCGTCGGCGACGTCGCGGGCCAGGGCGAGCAGCGCCGGCGCCCGGTAGCCCCAGCCCCGCGCGCGCAGCCCGTCCTCGCCGAGCACCGCCACCTGCTCCGCGGTCGGGAACGGGCCGGCGCCGACCAGGGCGGCGACTCTGCGGCGGGAGGCGGCGTACGACGCGTTCGTCGACGCCAGGGTGGCGACGAGGTCCTCGAAGGCCGTCGGCGCCCGCAGGACCCGACCGGCCCCGGCCGGCCGCGCGCCGCGCAGACCCGCCACCCGGTCGCAGGCGTCCCACAGCTCGCCGAGGTCGTCCGCCAGCGCCAGGACCTCGGCGAGCTGGCGCCGCACCTCGTCCTCGTGCGCGGTCGGGCGTGCCCAGGTGACGGTGAGGTCCGGGTGCACGACCACCGGCAGCGGCCCGTCGGGCAGGCGCAGCACCCGGTGCAGCCGGGTCCCGTCGTACGCGCTCGGGGCCAGGCCGACGCCGCCGTGCCCTCGGGCGACGGCCGACAGGGCGTACGGCTCCGGTGCCCGCAGCCGGAGCCCGCCGGCGACCGGTGCAGGCGGCGGGACCTCGCCCACCGCGCCGCCGGCGTCGAGCAGGGCGGCGGCCTGTGCTCCCACGGCCGCCATTCTGCGGCCGGCAGTGCGGGGCAGGAGGGCGGGGCCGGAGGGCGGGGCCGGTCGCTGCGCCCTAGTCTGCGGCGCGTGGCCCTGGTCGGCGTCGTGGGTGCCGCGCTCGTCCGCGACGGCCGGGTGCTGGCGTCCCGCCGCACCGAGCCACCGAGGCTCGCGGGGCTGTGGGAGTTCCCCGGCGGCAAGGTCGAGGACGGCGAGAGCGACGGCGACGCCCTGGTGCGCGAGCTGCGCGAGGAGCTGCGGGTCGAGGTCGCCGTCGGGGCGCGGCTCGGGGACGACGTGGCGCTCGGGACCACCGGCGTGCTGCGGGTCTACCTGTGCCGCCTGCTCAGCGGCGAGCCGGCTCTGGTCGACCACGACGCCCACCGCTGGCTGTCCGCCGACGAGCTGCTCGACGTCCCGTGGATCCCCGCCGACCTGCCGCTGGTCGAGCAGCTGCGGGGCCTGCTCGGGCAGGGCGGCCGGGAGCGGGGGGTCCGTACGCCGTGACACGCCTGAGGAGGCGGCCGTCACGCCCGACGCGGGGCAGCGGGCCCGGCGGGGTGCGCCGGTAGGCTGAGGGGTGCCGGCAGTCCCCGCTCGGCAGGCGCTCGTGCGCAGGAGCCGCACGACGACGCCCCTCTCGCCGATCATCGGAGCAACGCTGTGCCCACGCGTGACGACATCCGGAACGTGGCGATCATCGCCCACGTCGACCACGGCAAGACCACGCTCGTCGACGCCATGCTGCTGCAGTCCGGTGCCTACTCGCAGCACCAGCAGGACGAGGGCGCCGTGACCGACCGGGTCATGGACTCGATGGACCTCGAGCGCGAGAAGGGCATCACCATCCTCGCGAAGAACACCGCGGTCCGGCGCAAGGACATCCTCATCAACATCATCGACACGCCGGGCCACGCCGACTTCGGTGGCGAGGTCGAGCGCGGGCTGTCCATGGTCGACGGGGTGGCGCTGCTGGTCGACGCCTCCGAGGGCCCGCTGCCGCAGACGAGGTTCGTGCTGCGCAAGGCCCTCGCGCAGAACATGCCGGTCATCCTGATCATCAACAAGGTCGACCGCCCGGACGCGCGGATCGCCGAGGTCGTCGACGAGACCTACGAGCTGTTCCTCGACCTGGACGCCACCGAGGACCAGATCGACTTCCCGATCGTCTACTGCCAGGCCAAGACGGGGCAGGCCTCGCTGACCCGTCCCGAGGACGGCACCAGCCCGGACAGTCCCGACCTCGAGCCGCTGTTCCAGGTCATCAAGGACACGATCCCGGCCCCGACGTACGACGAGAGCGCGCCGCTGCAGGCCCACGTCACCAACCTCGACGCCTCGCCCTACCTCGGCCGCCTCGCGCTGTGCCGCATCCACAACGGCGAGCTGAAGAAGGGCCAGTCGGTCGCCTGGTGCAAGAAGGACGGCACCGTCGAGAACGTCCGCCTCACCGAGCTGCTCGGCACGGAGGCCCTGGAGCGCGTGTCGATCGACAGCGCGGGCCCCGGTGAGATCATCGCCATCGCCGGCATCCCCGACATCTACATCGGCGAGACGCTCGCCGACCCGGCCGACCCCCGTCCGCTGCCGCTGATCACCATCGACGAGCCCAACATCTCGATGACGATCGGCATCAACACCAGCCCGCTGGCCGGCAGGAGCGGCAAGAAGCTCACCGCGCGCATGGTCAAGGACCGCCTCGACAAGGAGCTGGTCGGCAACGTGTCGATCCGCGTGCAGCCGACCGAGCGCCCCGACACCTGGGAGGTGCAGGGCCGCGGCGAGCTGCAGCTGGCGATCCTCGTCGAGGTCATGCGCCGCGAGGGCTTCGAGCTCACCGTCGGCAAGCCGCAGGTCGTCACGCGGATGGTCGACGGCAAGGTGCACGAGCCGATGGAGCGGCTGACCATCGACACGCCCAGCGAGTACCAGGGCGTGATCATCCAGCTCATGGCGCTGCGCAAGGGCCGGCTCGAGCAGATGGTCGACCACGGGACCGGCTGGACCCGGATGGAGTACATCGTCCCGGCCCGCGGCCTGATCGGCTTCCGCACCGAGTTCCTCACCGAGACCCGCGGCACCGGGCTGCTGCACCACGTCCACGAGCGGTACGAGCCGTGGCACGGCGACATCCGCACCCGCCCCTCGGGCTCGCTGGTGGCCGACCGCAGCGGGCCGACGACCGGCTTCGCGCTGGCCAACCTGCAGGAGCGCGGCGTGATGTTCGTCCCGCCGGGCACCGAGGTCTACGAGGGGATGATCGTCGGTGAGAACTCCCGCTCCGACGACATGGACGTCAACGCGACGAAGGAGAAGAAGCTCACCAACATGCGGCAGAGCTCCTCGGACGTGCTCGTCCCCCTCATCCCGCACAAGCAGCTCAGCCTGGAGCAGGCGCTGGAGTTCTGCCGCGAGGACGAGTGCGTGGAGGTCACGCCGGCCGACGTCCGGATCCGCAAGGTCATCCTCGACGCCGGCGAGCGGGCCCGCGCGGGCCGCAACAAGGCCAAGGCCGCGCTCGTCCAGGTCTGAGCGGACGACGTCGTGAGAGCGGGCCAGCTGGTGGTCGCCACCCCTGTGCTGCAGGACCCCAACTTCGCCCGCACCGTGGTGCTGCTGCTGCAGGCCGACGAGCAGGACGGCGCCCTCGGCGTGGTGCTCAACCGCCCGACGGGCACCGGCGTCGACGAGGTGCTGCCCGACTGGGCGCCGCTGTCGGCCACGCCGCCGGTGGTGTTCACCGGCGGACCGGTGCAGCCGCAGGCCGCCCTGTGCCTGGGCCACCGCCGGCTCGGCGGGCCGCTGACCGCGTCGTACGCCGAGCTCGAGGGCGTGCCCGGCGGGTCGGTCGGCACGGTGGACCTCGACGCCGAGCCCTCCGACCTGCTGCCCGCCGTCGACCGGGTGCGGCTGTTCGCGGGCTACTCCGGCTGGTCGCCCGGCCAGCTGGAGGCGGAGGTCGAGGAGGGCGCGTGGTGGGTGTTCGACGCGCTGCCCGCCGACGCCTTCGACGTGCACCCCGAGCAGCTGTGGGCGCACGTGCTGCGTCGCCAGGGGCCGCCCATCGCGTTCGCCGCGAGCTACCCGGCGGACCCGACCCTCAACTGAGGCCGCGCCGGCTCGCCGTACCCCACCGCCGATCATGGACTCGTGGCACACGGGCCACGCTCACGAGCGCGCCTCGGGCGTGCCACGACTCCATGATCGCCGGGTGCGGCGGGTCAGGGGGCGGCGCGCAGCCAGGCGACGAGGTCGTCCGCGACGGCGGTGATGCCCTTGTAGTGACGCGCCTCCGGGCTCAGAGAGGCCACGGCGTCGGCGAGCGTCCGGCGCTGCTCGGGGGCGAGCTCGCGCAGCGGCACCAGGTGCGGCCGGATGGTGAACAGCGCCCGCCCGAGGGTCGGCAGCGGTGTGCTGGTCTGCCGCTCGACCCGCAGCCACCACTCGGCCGGGTCCGACGGGACGGGTCCGTGCGGCGCGTCCGGCGCGGACGGGTCACGGTCGAGGCGGCCGTCGGGGTCCAGGCCCCACACGTGCTGGCGGAGCGGTCCCTTCGTGAGCAGCGCCTCGGTGAGCGCCGGAGCGGCGCGCTGCAGCCGCTCGCCCTCGGCCACCGGTGCGTGCAGCTCGCGCAGGCCGGCACCGGCCCGCCGCCGCGGTGGCCAGCCGCTCGGGAAGGCGACCGCCAGCAGCTCGGCCCGCAGCTCCCCGGCTCCGGACCGGCGCAGGACGACCAGGTCGTCCGAGCAGGCCAGCAGCCAGCCGACGACGAGCAGGTCCAGCCCCGTGCGCCGCAGCAGCTCGGCCGTCGCCGCCTCGGACCTGCTCGGCCCGGTGCGCACGGCCTGCGCGCGCTCCACGTCGACGCGCACCCCGAGGTGCGCGGTCCCGGGCAGCAGCGCCCAGGCGGCCCGCAGCGCGGCCGCCAGCCCCGCGTCGTCGGGCTCGTGCGGGTCGCGGACGACGACGCCGCCCGGGTCGGCGGCCAGCCGCTGCACGCGCCGCTCGACCGCTGCCGGCCAGGCGTCGTCGAGCTCGACCGCCGCCGACCCGGTCAGCGGGCGAGGGGCCGGCACCACGCGGTACGGCGCCGTCACCGGGAAGGGCCGGACGACGGACGGCAGGCGGGCGCGGACCGTGGTCACTGCGCGTACAGCGCGGCCAGTGCCTCCCGCGCCAGTGCGACCTCGTCCTCGACGCGCCGGCACAGGACGGACAGGTCCGGCGCCTCGGCGGCGTCACGCTCGACCTCGGAGCACACCTGCGCCAGGCGTACGGCGCCCATCGAGCCGCTGCCGCCCTTGATCGAGTGCGCCGCGCGCCCGACGCCCTGGCGGTCGCCCGCCTCGGCGGCGGTGCGCAGCTGCTCGAGCCGGCTGCCCGTCTCGCTCGCCCAGGTCGCGAACAGGCTGCCGAGGAACGCCGGAGCGCGCGCGCCCAGCCGGTCGGCGAGCACCCCCAGCACCGAGGGGTCGACCACCGGCACTGCGCCGGCCGCGGGCCCGGCAGGCTGGTCCGGCAGAGCGTCAGGACCGGCCTGCTGGGCATGCGCGCCGACGGTCACGGCGCCGGCGACCTGACCGGCGGCGCCACGCCCGGTGCCGGCCAGCCCACCGCGGCTGTGCTCCCCGCCGGCCTGCGCCGGCACGGCTCGCCCGGCCGCGAGGACCCCCCGCTCCTCCCGGGCGACCACGCCGCTCTGCAGCGCCGCCGCGAGCTCCTCGCGCCGTACCGGCTTGGGGAGGAAGTCGTCCATGCCGGCGGCCAGGCAGCGCTCCTGGTCCTCGGCGAGGGCGCTCGCGGTCATGGCGATGATCCACGGCTGGCGGTCGGCGGGCAGCTCGGCGCGGATGCGCAGCGTCGCGCCGATCCCGTCGAGCTCGGGCATCTGCACGTCCATCAGCACGACGTCGTACGGCGTGGTGGTCAGCGCCTGGACGGCCTCCAGCCCGTTGGCGACGACGTCGGCACGGTGGCCGAGGCGGTCGAGCATGAGCACGGCCACCCGCTGGTTGACGACGTTGTCCTCGGCGAGCAGGACGCGCAGCCGGCGCACCGAGGCGTGGTCCGGGGCGCTGCGGGCCGGCGCTGTTCCGGCGCCGAGCGCCTGGGCGACGGCCGTGCGCAGCGCGCCGGCCTTGACCGGCTTGGTGAGGTGCAGCAGGCCCAGCGCCTCGCCGTCGGGCGGCCGGCCCCCGAGGGAGGTCAGCAGCAGCAGCGGCAGGTCCCGCGTCGCCGGGCGCGACCGCAGGCCGCGGGCCAGCTCGACGCCGTCCATCCCGGGCATGTGCATGTCGAGCAGCACGATGTCGGGGGTGGCTCCGGCGTCGACGGACGCCAGCGCCGCCGCCCCGTCGGCGTGGTCCTCGACCCGCATGCCCCAGGCCGTCAGCTGACGGCGCAGGATGGTGCGGTTCGTCGCGTTGTCGTCGACCACCAGCGCCGACCGGCCGGGCAGCTGCGCAGGGGGGATCGCCAGCGCGTCGGGGACCTGCTCGCCGCGCGGCAGCGGCACCCGCAGGCGGAACGTCGAGCCGCGCCCGGGCTCGCTCTCGACGCGGATGTCGCCGCCCATCGCCTCGGCGATGCGCTTGCTGATCACCAGCCCCAGGCCGGTGCCGCCGTACACCCGGGTGGTCGACGCGTCGACCTGGCTGAAGGACCGGAACAGCCGGTCGAGCCGCTCGGGCGGGATGCCGATACCGGTGTCGCGGACGTCGAGCAGCAGCGCCCCGTCGACGTCGACCCGCACGTGCAGCACGACCTCTCCGCGCTCGGTGAACTTCACCGCGTTGCTCAGCAGGTTCACCAGCACCTGCCGCACGCGGGTGACGTCGCCGACCACGACCGCCGGGACGTCCTCCGCGAGCTGGCCGGCCAGGTCCAGCCCCTTGGCCCCGGCCTGGGCGGCGACCAGGTCGAGCGAGCCCTCGACGCAGTCGCGCACGGAGAACGGCCGGTGCTCCAGCTCCAGCTCACCCGCCTCGATCTTCGAGAAGTCGAGGATGTCGTTGATCACCGTCAGCAGGGCGTCGCCGCTGGACCGGACCGTCTCGGCGAAGTCGCGCTGGTCGGGGGTCAGGTCGGTGTCGAGCAGCAGGCCGGTCATGCCGATGACCGCGTTCATCGGCGTGCGCAGCTCGTGCGACATCGTCGCGAGGAACGACGACTTGGCGACGGTCGCCGCCTCGGCCTCCTTGCGCGCGGCGACGAGCTCGGCCTCGCGCTCCTGCGTCGCGGCCCGGGCGCTCTGCAGCGACGCGGCCAGGCTGCCCAGGCCCTCGCCGATCGCCTGCAGCTCCGCCGGCCCGGACACCCGGGGCCGGGCCTCGAGGTGCCCCTGCCGCAGGTCGTCGATGCTCGCCACCAGCCCCTCCACGGGCAGGACCACGTCGGACCGCAGGCGGAGGAACTCGCGCCGCAGGACCGTCGCCACGCCCACCAGCAGGGTCAGCTCGAGGACCAGGGCGAGCCCGAGGACGAGCAGCTGCAGGTCCTCGGCGTCCTCTCGCAGCCGGTCGGCGTTGCGCTCGGCCGCCTGCTCCGCCCCCCGGTAGTCGTCGAACAGGGCCTTGCCCGTGTCGAGGAACTGCTCGGTCGTGGTGCCGGCCGGGACGCCCTCCCGGGCCGGTTCCGCCCACCGCTCGAGCCAGGCCTGCTGCGCCCGGGCCGTCTCGTCGAGCAGCCGCAGCTGGTCCGGGTTGCCGGCGAAGGCCCGGCGGGCGGCCGCGTCCTGCTCCTCGAGCTCGGCGCGCCCGCGCTCGTACGGCTCGAGGAAGCGCTCGTCCTCCGCCAGCAGGTAGGCGCGCAGTCCGGTCTCCTGGTCGAGCATGGCGAGGTGCCCGAGCCGGATCGCCCGGGCCCCGTCGGTGACGCCGCCGACGCGCGGGGCAAGGACGGCGACGAGCAGCAGCAGCACCAGGGCGCTGACAGCAGTGGCCGCAGCCAGCGCACCGAGCACCACGCGGGCCAGGTGAGCGACGCGCCCGGTGAGGGTCGAGGTCGGTCCGGGCACGTGAGCAGACTGCCACGGCGAGCGACGAAGGCGGCTGCGGCGGGCTCGCAGCACGTCGCGCGACGTAGGGTCCGGGCATGACGTGGGGCACCGTGACACCGCTCAGCCGTGACAGGTCCGCCGCCCTGCCGGGTCCGGCCGCGACAGGGGCGCAGCCGTGACCGACGCGACCCTGCCCCCGCCCGACCCCGGCGAGCGGCTGCCGACCGACGACGCGCAGGCGGTGCTCGAGGCGGCCGCTGCCGCCGTCGACGCCGTCGCCGAGCGCGTCGACGCCGACATGGACCCCCTCGACGTCCCGCGGCGGCTGCTGCTCGTGCACGCGCACCCCGACGACGAGACGATCGGCACCGGCGCCACCATGGCCAAGTACGCGGCCGAGCACGCGCGGGTCACCCTCGTCACCTGCACGCTCGGTGAGGAGGGCGAGGTGGTCGTGCCTGAGCTCGAGCACCTGGCCGCCGGCGCCGAGGACGGCCTCGGGCAGCACCGCATCGGCGAGCTCGCGGCGGCCATGGAGGCGCTGCGGGTCAGTGATCACCGGTTCCTCGGCGGACCGGGGCGCTGGCGCGACAGCGGCATGATGGGCACGCCCGCCAACGAGCGTCCCGACTGCTTCTGGCAGGCGGACCTCGACGAGGCCGTGCACGAGCTCGTCCGCGTCGTGCGGGAGGTCCGGCCGCAGGTCGTGGTGACTTACGACGCGAACGGCGGCTACGGCCACCCCGACCACATCCAGGCCCACCGCGTCACCGTGGCGGCCGTCGAGGCCGCGGCCGACCCGGCGTACGCCCCGGAGGCCGGCGAGGTGTGGGCCGTCGACAAGCTCTACTGGACGGCGGTGCCGCGCAGCGTCCTGCAGGCCGGGATCGACCAGCTGAAGCAGAGCGGCCAGACCGACTTCTTCGGCGTCGACTCGGCCGAGGACCTGCCCTTCGGCATCCCCGACGACGAGGTCACCACCGAGGTCGACGCGCGCGCGCACCTCGACGCCAAGGCCGCCGCTCTGCGCGCCCACCGCACCCAGATCGCCGTCGACGGGCCCTTCTTCGCCCTGGCGGACAACGTCGGGCACAAGGCCTTCGGCGTCGAGCACTTCGTGCTCGCCCGCGGTCCGCGCGGCGCCGGTGACGGGCCCCTCGGGCGCGAGAGCGACCTGTTCGCCGGGCTCGACCTGGACGCCCGGGGAGGGGCTGCGCCGATCGGGTGATCCTCGCCTCCGGCGAGGACGTCGCTCCGCGGCGCGGGGACAGTGGGCGCAGCGGAGCCGGCACGACGCCGGTCCGTCCGCCCCCGGAGGAGCCCGTGACCCAGCCCGCCCGTGCGCTCGACCGGCTGATCGGCGCCGCCGGCAGCCGCGTCCTGTCTCCCGCGGGCGCCGACGTCGGGCACGCCCGCGAGCAGCGGCGCAGGGCCCGCTGGCTCCGGCTGGCCGGCTGGACCTGGGGGCTGGTCGCGCTGCTGTGGTGGCGGGCGCTGGCCTGGGACGGCGCCGGCGGGTTCGTCCCGCTGCCCACGATCGACCCGTTCCTGCTCACGATCGTCGTGTTCTTCGGCCTCCTGCTCGCGATGGCGGTCGGTCAGCAGGTCGTGTCCGGCCGCTCGCCGCACGTGCTGTTCCGGCCGGAGCAGATCACGACCACTCTGGACGACGTCGTCGGCATCGACCCGGTGAAGGACGACGTCGTCCGCTCGCTCAACCTGTTCCTGGCGCACCGGACGTTCCGCGACGAGATGGGCGGCACGCCCCGTCGCGCGCTGCTGTTCGAGGGGCCGCCCGGGACCGGCAAGACCCACCTGGCCCGGGCCATGGCCGGCTCGGCCGGCGTGCCGTTCCTGTTCGTGAGTGCGACCAGCTTCCAGTCGATGTGGTTCGGCGCGACCGCCAAGAAGATCCGGTCGTACTTCCGGGCCCTGCGCAAGGCGGCGCGCAAGGAGGGCGGTGCGATCGGCTTCATCGAGGAGATCGACGCCATCGCCATGACCCGCGGCGGAGTGTCCTCCGCGGTGCCGTACGGCCTGCCTGCTCGCCCGCTCACTGCCGTGCTCGGGTGCTGCCACGGCACGGCGAGCCTGCCGGCGACCTACGCCGCGCCCGCCGGGCCCGTGACCAGCGCGCTGGCGTCGACCGAGGGCACCGGCGGCGTCGTCAACGAGCTGCTCGTGCAGATGCAGTCCTTCGACGACCCGACCGTGCCGCAGCGGCTGCGCGGCTGGCTCGTCGACCGGGTCAACCTGCTCCTCCCACCGCAGCGGCAGCTGCGCCGGCCCGCCGTGACCCCGTCGAACATCCTGCTCATCGCCGCCACCAACCGGGCCGAGGGCCTGGACCCGGCGCTGCTGCGTCCGGGCCGCTTCGACCGGCGGGTCAGCTTCGAGCTGCCCGACAAGTCCGGCCGCCGCCTGCTGGTCGACCACTTCCTGGCCCGCAAGGCGCACGCGCCGGCGCTCGACGACCCCGCCGTGCGGGACACGCTCGCCGCGGTGACCCAGGGCTACACCCCGGTGATGGTCGAGCACCTGCTCGACGAAGCGCTGGTCAACGCCGTCCGCCGTGGCGACACGGCCCTGTCCTGGGCCGACGTCGAGCGCGCCCGGATGGTGGAGCAGGTCGGCCTGGCGGCGCCGGTCGACTACACCGACCACGAGCGGCGGCTGATCGCCACGCACGAGGCCGGGCACGCGACGGCAGCCTGGCTCACCGCCCCCCACCGGCGGCTCGAGGTGCTCACGATCGTCAAGCGGCGCAGCTCCCTGGGCCTGCTGTCGCACGGCGACCGCGAGGACGTCTTCACCCGGTCGCGCACCGAGATGCGGGCGCTGGTGCAGATCGCGCTGGCCGGCCAGTGCGCCGAGGAGA
Organism: uncultured Frankineae bacterium; assembly: GCA_902805775.1. GTDB lineage: Bacteria > Actinomycetota > Actinomycetes > Mycobacteriales > SCTD01 > SCTD01. Next base: position 52,552 of record CADCUB010000002.1, read on the forward strand.
TCTTCTTCGGCGACGTCTCGACCGGTCCCGGCGGCGACCTGCTGTACGCCACCAACGCCGCCGCCGAGATGGTGGGAGCGCACGGCATGGACGAGAGCCTGCTGTCCTACGCCGCGATCACGACGACCTTCGCCGACACCAACCTCGTCGGGCGCGTGCTCGCCGACGACCGCGGGCGCGACGCCGTCGAGCGGCTGCTGCAGACCCAGAAGGTCGCGGTCAAGGCGCTGCTGGAGGCGCACCGGCACCTCGTCGAGGCGCTGCGCGACGCGCTGCTCGAGCGCGAGGAGCTCATCGGGACCGAGATCACCGACGTGCTGGAGCGGGCCACCGCCGCCCCGCGCGTGCTCGACCTCACCGGGAGGGTGCCCAGCCCGCCGCGGTCCTGAGCGCGCAGGCGGCGCGCACCGGGCGGTCCTGAGCGGGCAGCGCCGGGGGCTGCGAGCCGCCGTCTGGCAGGCTGGTCGCGTGCGCGAGCCCGAGGACGGAGCGCCGCGCGCGTGGCGTCCGGCGCAGCGGGCGTGGGCGTACGCCCTGCTGGTCCTCGTCACCGTGCTGCTGGCCCTGTGGGGGGCGTTCCTCGTGCCGTTCCGCGTCGGCGGGACGCTCGTGCCGGTCTCCTGGGTCGTCGCGGTGGTCGGCAACCTCGCGGTGGGCCGGGCCGGTGCGCGTCTGGCCGGGAGCTCCGGTGCCGTGCTCCCCGGCGCCCTGTGGCTGCTCATCGTGCTGGTGCTGTCGTCCCGGCGGTCGGAGGGCGACCTCGTCGTCCCGGGCACCACCGTCGGGCTGGTCTTCCTGCTGGCCGGTGCCGTGGCGAGCGCGGTGGCGTACGCCCTGGCCGTCCTGCGTCCGCGCACGCCTGGCGACGCTGCCGGGATCTCGCCCTCTCGCCGGTAGTCTGGGCGGGATGGAGGGGGCCCTGGACGCGCTGGAGTACCGGCGCGTCGTGGGGCGCTTCGCGACCGGCGTGACGGTCGTGACGACGGTCCTCGACGGCGAGTGCCACGCCCTGACCGCGAACTCCTTCACGTCGGTGTCGCTCGACCCGTTCCTGGTGCTGTTCTGCCCCGAGAAGCCGGCCCGCCTCCACGACGCGGTGCTCGCCTCCGGCACCTTCGGGGTGTCGGTGCTGGCCGAGGGGCAGCAGGAGCTGTCCCGGCGCTTCGCCCTGCGCGGCCGGTCGCTCGACGGGCAGTTCGACGGGGTCCCGCACACCGTCGGGCCGCTGACCGGCGCGATCCTGCTGCGCGGGGCGCTGTCGACGCTCGAGTGCCGCACCGTCTCCACCGTCGACGCCGGTGACCACACCGTCGTCATCGGCGAGGTGATCGGGCTCGACGTGCCGCACCCGACCGGCGCGCCGCTGCTGTTCTACGAGGGTCGCTACGGCGGCTACCGCCCCTGACCGCGGCTCCCGCCCGAATCACCCCCGCCCACGCCCCCGTACCCGATCGAGAGAGCCGCACCGTGCCCGTGTCCCGCCGCCTGGTGATCGCCGGCGCCGCCGCAGCCGTTGCCGTGGGGGTAGGCGCCGTCGGCGTGTCCGCGGCCGCCGCCGGCGACCGGGTGCCGGAGGGCGTACGGGTCGGCGGCGCCGACCTGAGCGGCCTGTCGCGCGCCGAGGCCGAGGCCCGCATCTCCTCGGCGCTCGAGGACGACGCTGCGGCCCCCGTCGACCTGCGGGCCGACGGGGACCGCCTGACCCTCGACCCGGCCGAGGCGGGGCTGTCCGTCGACGCCGCCGCGACCGCGGAGCGGGCCGCGTCGGCGGGTGTCCTGGCCCGGCTGCGCGCGACGCTCGGCGCAGGCCGCGACGTCGAGCCGGTCGTGGCGGTCGACGAGCCGGCGCTGCGCGCGGCGGTGGGGGCGTTGCGGCCGGCGGTCGACAGGAAGGCCGCCGAGGGCTCGGTGCGCTTCGACGCGACACCCGCACCCGTGCCCGTCCTCCCGGTGACCGGACGCGCGCTGGAGCTCGACGCTGCCGTCGACGCCGTCGCCGACGGCTGGCTCGCGGACGACGTCATCGAGCTGCCCGTCGAGCGCGACGAGGTCCGCACCACGCAGCAGGACGTCACGGACGCCGTCCGCGAGACCGCTGCGCCGGCGATCGCGGCACCGGTCGTGCTGGACGCCGGGGGCGAGCAGCTCGTCGTCCCGCCGCGGGCGATCGCCGCAGCGCTGCGCGTGGTGGCCGACGACTCCGGCAGGCTCGTTCCGCGACTGGACGCCCGAGCCCTGCACGCACAGGTCGGCCCCGGTGTGCGCGGCGTCGGCGTGCCGGCGCGCAGTGCCCGCTTCGACGTCTCGAGCGGCGCCCCGGTCGTGGTGCCGAGCCGGCCGGGCACGACCGTCTCGCCGGCCGACCTGTCCGCGGCCGTGCTCGGCGTCCTCACCCGCGAGCCGCCGCGCCGGGCGCCCGTCGCCCTCTCACCGGCGCAGCCGCGGCTCACGACCGAGCAGGCGAAGGCCCTGGGCGTGAAGGAGGTGATCGGCACCTTCACCTCACGGCACCCCTGCTGCGCGCCGCGGGTGCAGAACATCCACCGGATGGCCGACATCGTCGACGGCCACGTCGTCCTGCCCGGTGAGCAGTTCGACCTGAACGCCTTCGTCGGCCCGCGCGACCGCGCGCGCGGGTTCGTCGAGGCGCCCCAGATCCTCGAGGGCGAGTTCGTCGACCGCATCGGCGGCGGCATCTCGCAGTTCGCCACGACGCTGTTCAACGCGGTGTTCTTCAGCGGGCTGAAGGACATCGCCCACTCGCCGCACAGCTACTACATCTCCAGGTACCCGCCGGGTCGCGAGGCGACGCTGTCGTACCCCGAGCCCGACCTGATCTTCGAGAACGACAGCCCGACCGGTGTGCTGATCGAGGCGTCCTACACCGACACCAGCGTCACGGTGACCTTCTGGGGCACTCAGCGCTTCGACGAGGTGCGCTCGGTCACCGGACCGCGCACGCGCCTGCGCGACTTCGACACCCGCTACGTGCAGCGCGACGACTGCACCGCGACCGAGGGCGAGCAGGGCTTCGACATCGTGGTGACACGGGTGTTCGTGCAGGACGGCCGGGAGGTCCGTCGCGAGCCCTTCCGCACCCGCTACAAGCCCGAGCCGCGCTTCATCTGCGGTCCGCCTCCCGGCGGCGGCTCGGCCGACTGACGCGGCGGGCCCCCCGCCGTCGTCTCCGCCCCCTGCCACGGCAGCGAGGGCCTTCGCCGCCGTTCCTCCCAGGGGCAGGGGCAGCGGCCCGAGCCGAGACGGGGCCCGGACGCAGCGCAGCGTGCGGCGGGTGTCCGGGCAGTGTCCGGCGTGTGACCGTGGTCCCGGGAGCCCCGCGACGGCAGGCTGAGCGGCATCGGCCGACGCACCGACGGCCCTGCTGCTGAGGAGCACCCATGGTCCACCCACACCACGCCCGGGACTCGCGCGCCGACGGCGTCGCCGCGCGGCGCCTCGGCCCGCGGGGGCTGTTCGCGCCCCGGTGGGGGCGGACGCCGGGAGCCGGGGAGGATGACCGCGCAGCAGGCCGTACGACCCGTGCGCTGCCGTGGGCGGTCGCGCTGCTGGTGGTCGGCGCCCCGCTCGCGCAGGCCAGCGCCGCGACCCTCTCCCGCACGCCGCTCGCCCCCTCCGCCGGCACGACGCCGGCGGTCGGAGCCGGCTCCACGCAGGTGACCGGCGCGACGGTCGCCCCGGCGCCCTCGGCCACGCCGGCCCCGACCCCGCCGGCCGCCCCGGTGCCCGCCGCGGCCCCTGCAGCGTCAAGCGCGGACTCGACCTG
>CADCUB010000003.1 GCA_902805775.1 uncultured Frankineae bacterium
GGGGGAGCCGGGGTCACTCGAGCGGCTGGGGAACGGGCGCCCCCTCCCGCCGGCCGAGCGTCACCCCGGCGCTGGCCAGGCTGACGAGCAGCAGCGCGGTCACCTCGCGCACCCCGAGCGTCTGTCCCAGCACCACCAGCCCGGACACCGCGGCCGCGGCCGGCTCCAGGCTCATCAGGATGCCGAACACGCGGGTCGGCATGCGCCGCAGCGCCGCCATCTCCAGGCCGTACGGCACCACCGAGGACAGCACCGCGATCGCCAGCCCGCCGAGCAGCAGGGAGGGGGCGTCCAGCACCGCGAGCGCGCCGGTCGCGCCGTACGGCAGGACCAGGACCATCGCGACGGCGAGGGCCACCGCCAGCCCGTCCAGGCCGGGCAGCACCTGCCCCACCCGCGCGCTGGCCAGGATGTAGCCGGCCCAGAACAGGCCGGCGAGCAGGGCGAGAGCCAGGCCGGACAGCGGCGCCGTGCTCTGCGGGTCGGCCCCGAGCAGCACAACCCCGCCGCCGGCGAGCAGCGCCCACAGCCCGTCGACGGCCCGCCGGGTCTGCACGAGGGACAGCAGCAGGGGCCCCACGAACTCGACGGTCACCGCGACGCCGAGCGGCACCGTGCGCAGCGACAGGTAGAACGACAGGTTCATCGCCCCCATGGCCCCGCCCAGCAGGGTCACGGCGGCCCACTGGGCGCGGTCCCAGGCCAGCACCCGCGGGCGCAGCACCGCCAGCAGGATCAGCGCCGACAGCCCCAGCCGCAGCAGCGTGGCCCCGCCCGCCCCGAGCTGGTCGAACAGCGTGCGCGCGACCGCGCTGCCGATCTGGACCGACCCGATGGCGACGAGGACCAGCAGCGCCGGCGGCACCCGGTCGAGCCGGGCGTCGGACACGGCCGGGCACCTCCGGATCGGGGTTCGAGGGACGCCGCGACGCTAGCGGAGGCCCCGTCGTACGGTGCACACCCGCGATCCCCGGAGGAGCCACCCGATGAAGGTGCCTTTCACCACCGCCGACTTCCTGGACCGTGCCCTGGCGGTCTACCCCCTGCGCACCGGTGTGGTCGACGAGCCCGGTCCGGCGCAGGACGGCGGCCTGGGCAGCCTGACGTACGAGCAGCTCGGCGAACGGGCCCGCGGCATGGCCGCGGGCCTGGATGCGCTCGGCATCGGCCGCGGCGAGCGGGTGGCGATCGTCAGCCACAACAGCGCGCGGCTGCTCGAGGCGTTCTTCGGCGTGACGGCGTGGGGGCGGGTGCTCGTCCCGGTGAACTTCCGGCTCAGCCGCGACGAGGTCGCCTACATCGTCGAGCACTCCGGCGCCTCCGTGCTGCTCGTCGACCCCGAGCTCGACGAGGCGCTGGCCGACGTCACCGCCCCGCACCGCCTGGTGCTGGGCAAGGCGTCGGACGAGGTCCTGATCCGGACCGACGTCGAGCCGGCGCCCTGGGACGACCCGGACGAGGACGCCACGGCGACCATCAACTACACGAGCGGGACCACCGCGCGCCCCAAGGGCGTGCAGATCACGCACCGCAACATCTGGGTGAACGGCGTGACCTTCGCCCTGCACGCCGGGGTGACCGACCGCGACGTCTACCTCCACACGCTGCCGATGTTCCACGCCAACGGCTGGGGGATGCCCTTCGCGATGACCGGCCTGGGGGTCCCGCAGGTCGTGCTGCGCAAGGTCGACGGGGCCGAGATCCTGCGGCGGGTCGAGCGCTACGGCGTGACCGTGATGTGCGCGGCGCCGGCGGTCGTGGCCGCGGTGCTGGACGCCGCCGCGAGCTGGGAGGGAGCCATCCCGGGGCGCGACCGCACCCGGGTGATCGTCGCCGGCGCGCCGCCGCCCAGCCGCACCATCCAGCGCATCGAGGAGGAGCTGGGCTGGGAGTTCCTGCAGATCTACGGGCTGACCGAGACCACCCCGCTGCTGACGGTCAACCGGCGCCGTGCGGAGGAGGACGCGCTGCCGCCGGAGGAGCGCGCCCGCCGGCTGGGCCGCGCCGGGATGCCGGCGCTCGGGACGCGCATCCGGATCAGCGAGACCGGTGAGGTGCTGGCGCGCGGCAACACCGTGCTCGAGGGCTACTGGCAGCAGCCCGACGCCAGCGCCGACGCGCTCGAGGGCGGCTGGTTCCACACCGGCGACGGCGGGACGATCGACGACGAGGGCTACGTCACGATCAGCGACCGCAAGAAGGACGTGATCATCACCGGCGGTGAGAACGTCTCCTCGATCGAGGTGGAGGACTGCCTGTTCAGCCACCCGGCCGTCGCGGAGGTCGCCGTCATCGGCGTTCCGAGCGAGAAGTGGGGCGAGACCATCAAGGCGCTGGTGGTGCTCGCGGAGGGCGCGTCGGCGACCGAGGCCGACCTCATCGCCCACTGCAAGGCCCGGCTCGCCGGCTACAAGGCGCCGACCTCGGTCGAGCTGCGCGAGGCGATCCCGCGTACGGCCACCGGCAAGGTGCAGAAGTTCAAGCTGCGCCAGCAGTACTGGGCGGGGCAGGAGCGCCAGATCAACTGAGTCGAGCGCTTGACACATCGACGATCGTTGGTATCGAATGACGGTACATCGACAGTCGACATGTGGGGGCGTCATGCGGTCACCGCGGTGGTCACGACTGGACCAGGTCTCCCTGGAAGGGCTGCTGTGGGCCCTGCCAGGTCTGGCCCTGCTCCAGGTGGTGGTGCATCTGGTGCGGTCGGTGCGGGGCGACGCCGTGACCTCCCGCGGCGACCTGCCGGAGCAGCTCGTCACGGCCGGCGAGCCCGTGACCGGTGCGGTCACGGGCGCCGTCGTGGTGCAGGACCCCACGGCGGTGCAGTACGCCTGGACGCTCGCGCCGATGCTCGTCCTGCTCGCCCTGGCGGTCGTCGTCGCGCGCCTGCTGCTCGGCGTCGTGCGCAGCGTGCGGGACGGCGACCCCTTCCGTGCGGTCAACGCGCGCCGGCTCGCCTCTCTCAGCACCGCGGTCCTCGCCGGCGGGCTGCTCGTGCAGGTCGTCCAAGGGCTGGCGCACGCGCGCACGATCGCGCCGCTGCTCCCGGACGGACCGTCGAGCTGGACGCTGGACCTCCAGCTGTGGCCCGTCCTGGCAGCCGGCGCGCTGTTCGGCTTCTTCGCCGAGGTCTTCGCCCGAGGCGCCCGCCTGCGCGAGGACGTCGAGGGCCTGGTCTAGTGCCGGCCGAGGAGGCCCACCGGGTCGTCTGCCACCTCGACGAGCTGCTCGAGCGTTCGGGGATGACGCTCACCGACCTCGCCCGGGCGGTCGGCGTCACGGTCGTCAACCTGTCGGTGCTCAAGAACGACCGGGCGCGGGCGGTCCGCTTCTCGACGCTCACGGCGATCTGCGACGTGCTCGGGTGCCAGCCCGGGGACGTCTTCAGCGTCATCCCCGCGCATGCCGAGCAGCCGACCAGGGCACGGTCGGGCGCATGACCGAGCCCATGCCGCAGACCGGCGACAACACCCGCAACGACGCCCCTCAGCCCTCCGGCCTCGACGAGCCCGGTGTGCGCGGCGGCGACGCGGCCGACCGCATGGACTCCGCCGGACCCGGCTCGGGCGGTCTCGCCGGCGCCGGTGCCGACGGCGAGACCGGCGCCCGGGAGGACCTCCGCAAGGAGCTCGGGGAGCGCAGCCCGCAGATGGGCACCGAGCACGGCGACGAGCTCGAGCAGGCCGCCGCCATCGGCGAGACCGACGACCCGCAGGGCGGCTCGATCCAGGAGCACGGCAGCCGACCTGCGTAGCCGCCGCTCCGGCCGCAGGCTGACGCGATGACGACGCGCTGGCTGTTCGCCGACCAGCTCGGCCCGCAGTTCCTCGACGTCCCCGACCAGCCCGCCCTGCTGGTGGAGTCACGGGCGGTGTTCCGTCGCCGGCGGTTCCACCGCGCCAAGGCGCACCTGCTGCTGTCCGGGCTGCGCCACCGGGCCCTCGAGCTCGGCGAGAAGGCGGTGTTCCTCCAGGTCGACACCTACGACGAGGCGCTGCGCCGGCTCCTGGACCACGGGATCGACGGCCCGCTGTCGGTCGTGCAGCCGACGTCGTACGCAGCGGACCGGTTCGTCCGGCAGCGCGGCTTCCAGGTGGTGCCGGAGGGGCGTGGCTTCGCGACCACCCGGGAGGACTTCTCGGCCTGGGTCAGCGGTCGCAAGCGCCTGCTGATGGAGGACTTCTACCGGTGGCAACGGGTGCGCTTCGGCCTGCTCATGGACGGCGACGAGCCGGTCGGCGGGCAGTGGAACCTCGACCACGACAACCGCGAGCCGCCGCCGAAGCGGCGCACGCTCGGTCTCGAGGAGCCCTGGCTGCCGGGGGAGGACGACGTCGACGCGCAGGTCCGGGAGGACCTCGACCGGTGGGAGCGCGACGGGCTCGTGAGCTTCGTCGGCGACGACGCGCCGCGCTGGGCGCCGGTGACGCGGTTCGAGGCGCTGGCCCGGCTCGAGCACTTCGTCGAGCACCGGCTCGCCGACTTCGGCCCCACTGAGGACGCGATGCTGGGGGCCGACCCGTGGATGGCGCACAGCGCCCTGTCGCCGGCGATGAACCTCGGCCTGCTCCACCCGCTCGAAGCCGTGCACGCCGCCGAGCAGGCGTACCGCGAGGGTCGGGCGCCGCTGAACAGCGTCGAGGGCTACGTCCGCCAGGTGATCGGCTGGCGGGAGTACATCTGGTCGCTCTACTGGCACTTCCCCGAGGACTACCGGGACCGCAACTTCCTGGCCGCCGACACCGACGTGCCGGAGTGGTTCCGCACGCTCGACGCCGACGAGCAGGTCACGGCCAACTGCCTGTCGTCGGTGCTGCGCGACCTGCGGGAGCGGGGCTGGGTGCACCACATCCCGCGCCTGATGGTCCTCGGCAACTACGCCCTGCAGCGCGGGTGGAACCCCCGGCAGGTGACCGCGTGGTTCCACGAGGTCTTCGTCGACGGCTACGACTGGGTGATGCTGCCCAACGTCACCGGCATGAGCCAGCACGCCGACGGCGGCCTGATGACGACCAAGCCGTACGCCGGTGGCGGCGCCTACATCGACCGGATGAGCGACTACTGCGGCGGCTGCGCGTACGACCCGAAGGTGCGGGTCGGGCCGACGGCGTGCCCGTACACCGCCGGGTACTGGGCCTTCCTCGAGCGCAACGCGGACCGGCTGCAGGGCAACCGGCGGATGCGCCAGCCGCTGCTCGGGCTCTCCCGGCTGCGGGACCTCGACGCGCTGGTCGCCCAGGAGCGGGAGCGCGGCAGCGCCCCGCCCTGAGCCGGTGGTCGGGGAGGGCTGACCGGCGTCCGCAGCACCGGCCTCGGCAGGTGCAGGGGGCACCGCGGGCCGGGCACCGCGAGCATCGAGCCGCCCCGAGGGCCCCTCGTCATGGTCACGTCGGGGCAGGCCGGCGAGTCTGCGGGGATCATGACGATCGTCGCGCCGTCGATCGCGGCGCGGCCGGTCCGGCGGTCGCCCGTGGGCCCTCCGTCCGCGGCGGTCCGGTCGGTCCGTCCAGCCACGACGGACGTGCGGCTGCCCCCCGTACGGCTGTGCCAGGCTGCTGCCGTGCAGTCCCGAGGGGTCCCCGGGAGGACCCGGTGAGCCGGTCGGCCGTGCTGCTGCGCGGCGTCAACGTCGGCGGCCACAACCGCCTGCCGATGGCCGACCTGCGCGCCGTGCTCGAGGGCGTCGGCTGCCGCCGGGTGCAGACCTACCTGCAGAGCGGCAACGCCGTGGTCGAGCACGACGGCACGACCGGCGAGCTCGAGCGCGTCGTGCACGAGGCGCTGACCGCCCGCGGCCTGCCCGTGGCCGTCATGGTCCGCACGGGCGAGGAGATCGCGCGCGTGGTCGAGGCGAGCCCGTGGTCGGACCTGGACCCCAAGCTCTTCCACGTGGGCTTCCTGTCCGGCGAGCCGGATGCGGCGAAGGTCGCCGCGATCGACCACGCGGCGCTGCTGCCGGAGCGCGTCGTCGTGGGCGAGCGGGTGCTCTACCTCGACTACGCCGCAGGTGCGGGGCGCAGCCGCGGGCTGGACCGGCTGCGGCTCGGGGTGGAGGTCACCGCCCGCAACTGGCGGACCGTGCAGGCTCTGCGCGACCTCACGGCCTGACGCGGACGGGCTCCGCGCCGGCGGCACGGAGCTCCGACGGCCCGGAGTCCGGACGGCCGGAGACTCCAGTCGGCGCCCGCAGCTGCCGACAACTCCTGAGGGGCCGTCCGGTCCTGAGCACAGGGGGTGCACGTGGCCAAGCAGCGGTCGGAGACCGAGCAGCAGATCGCCGAGCTGCTCCGTACGGCGAAGACGTCCCTGCACATGAACGTCGCGTTCCTGACCCGGCTCGACGGGACCACGCAGCACCTGGAGGTGGTCGAGTCCTCGATCCCCGGGCTGTTCCGCGAGGGCTTCGCGCAGGACCAGCAGGACAGCCTCTGCCAGGCGATCCTGGACGGCGAGCTCCCACCGGTGATGCCCGACCTGCGCCACTACCCGGCCGCGATGGCCAAGCCTGCGGCCAGGATGCCGCGCATCCGCAGCTTCGTGAGCGTCCCGGTGCGCCTGAGCGACGGCACGCTGTACGGCAGCTTCTGCGCCGCCGGCCTCACCAGCGACCCCGAGCTCGGCAGGCGCGACCAGGCCCTCATGGAGGTCCTCGCCTCGGCCGCCAGCATGCTCCTCGAGCCGGGGCTGCTCGAGCGCGCCCGCGCCACGGAGATCGAGACGCGGCTCGAGGCCGTCGTCGCGTCCGGCGGTCCGGTGGTGCTGCTGCAGCCGATCGTCGAGCTGGCCAGCGGCAGGCGTATCGGCGCCGAGGCGCTGAGCCGCTTCCCGGCCGAGTGGGCCAAGGCGCCCGACGTCTGCTTCGCCGAGGCGCACAGCGTCTCCAAGGGGCACCTGCTCGAGCTGCTCGCTCTCGAGCGCGCCGCGACCTCCCTGGAGGTCGCCCGCGGCTACGTCGCCATGAACGTCTCGCCGGCGACCCTGCTGCTGCCCGAGTGCACCGACCTGCTGGAGCGGCTGCCGCTCGACCGGGTGCTGCTCGAGCTGTCCGAGCACGACCAGGTCGAGGACTACGAGGCGCTGGGGGCCGTCCTGCGGCCCCTGCGGGCACGCGGCCTGCGCCTGGCCATCGACGACGTGGGCGCGGGCTTCTCCTCGCTGCGGCACATCGTGCTGACCTCGCCCGACATCCTGAAGCTCGACCGCAGCATGGTCGACGGCGTGGCCGCCGATCCGGTGCTGCGCACCCTGGTCAAGGCGCTCGTCGACTTCGCCCACGGCTGCGGCGCCAAGCTGGTCGCCGAGGGCATCGAGACGGCCGAGGACGCGAGCGCCCTGCTCCAGCTCGAGGTCGACTACGGGCAGGGCTGGCACTTCGGCCGCCCCGTGAGCGCCGACGCGCTCGATCCCGCACCGGTCCGCAGCGTTCCGGTGCCGACCGGACACGGCGGACCCGTGCGCCCCGCAGCGCGCTCCGCGTCCGCCGGCTGGGGCGGTCCCTGGCCGGGGCGCCGTCGCCGTGCCGGCGGCGGAGCCGGGCTGGGTGCCGTGGTCCCCGTCACGGGCACGCTGGCGCGCTGACCCGGCCCCCGGCTCTTACGCTGGGGTGTGACCTCCGCCGCCGCCCTCGACCTGCTGACGGTGCGGACCGTACGGCGGTCGGAGCCGGGGCCGCTGCTCGACCTGCTCCCCGAGGACGGCGCGCTCGCCTGGGTGAGCCGCGGCGAGGGGCTGGTCGGCTGGGGTGAGGCCGCGCGGCTCGACCTCGGCGCGGGGGAGTCCTTCCCGCTCGCCCAGCAGTGGTGGCGGGAGCTGACCGCCCGGTGCGAGGTCGACGACGAGGTGCAGCTGCCGGGCAGCGGGCTGGTGGCGTTCGGCTCCTTCGCCTTCGACGACGCGCGCGGGTCCTCCGTCCTGGTCGTCCCCCAGGTCGTCGTCGGCCACCGCGACGGCGTGTGGTGGACCACCACGATCACCGACGGCCGCACCGACGAGCCGGACCTGCCCCTGGGCCCGGGCACGTCGGTGCTCCGCCCGCCCGGCGCGGTCCGCTACGCCGACGGCTCGCGCAGCAGCGCCGAGTGGACCTCCGTGGTGGCCGCCGCGGTCGAGCGCATCCGCGCGGGCGAGCTCGACAAGGTGGTCCTCGCCCGCGACCTCGAGGCGTGCACGTCGGAGCCGCTCGACGTGCGCTGGCCGCTGCGCCGGCTCGCCGCCGACTACCCGGAGTGCCGCACCTTCGTGGTCGACGGGCTGTTCGGGGCGTCGCCGGAGGTGCTGCTGCGGCTCGAGCGCGGCGTGGCGACCAGCCGGGTGCTGGCCGGGACGATCCGCCGCGGTGGCGACACCGGCCGCGACGTCCAGCAGGCGAGCCGTCTGGCCGGGTCCAGCAAGGACCTCGAGGAGCACGAGTACGCCGTCCGCTCCGTGGCCGAGGCCCTGGCACCGCACTGCGACGCGGTCGACGTTCCCGACGAGCCCTTCGTGCTCCACCTCGCCAACGTCATGCACCTGGCCACGGACGTGCGGGCGACGGTCGCCGACGGCGCCTCCTCGCTCGCGCTGGTCGCGTCGCTGCACCCCTCGGCCGCGGTCGCCGGCACCCCCACTCCCGCCGCCCTGCAGCTCATCGGTGAGCTCGAGGGCCTCGACCGCGGTCGCTACGCCGGGCCGGTCGGCTGGATCGGCGCCGACGGGGACGGTGAGTGGTGCATCGCCCTGCGCTGCGCCGAGCTCGACGCGGACGACCCGCGCCGGCTGCGGCTGTTCGCCGGCTGCGGCATCGTCGCCGGGTCGGTGCCGCAGGAGGAGCTCGTCGAGAGCGCCGCCAAGCTGGTGCCGGTCCGCGACGCCCTGCAGGGATGACGGCGGCGCCCGCCTCCCGACCGTCCTCGGACGAGCCCGACCGGAGCTTCCGCGACGGTGCCCGCGCGGGGCTGCCGTACGCCGGTGCGTCCGCGGCGCTGTCGCTGTCGTTCGGCGTGGTGGCCACCGACGCCGGCCTGCCGGCGGTCGCCGCCGTGCTGATGTCGGCGGTCGTGTTCGCCGGCAGCGCCCAGTTCGCCGCGATCGGCATCCTCGCCTCGGGCGGCGGCCTGGGCGCCGCGGTGGGCGCCGCCGCGCTGATGAACTCCCGCTTCGTCCCGATGGGCTTCGCGGTCGGCCCCTCGCTGCGCGGCAGCCGCCTGCGGCGGGCCGTCGAGGGTCAGGCCGTCGTCGACTCGTCCTGGGTGATGGCCCAGCGCGGCGACGGCCGCTTCGACCGTGCCTACCTGTTCGGGCACACCTTCGTGCAGTACGTCGCCTGGGTCGTCGGCACGCTCGCCGGCGTGGTGCTGCCCGGCCTCGACGCCCGCGCTCTGGGGCTCGACGCCGTCTTCCCGGCGTTCTTCCTGTCGCTGCTCGTCGGCGAGCTGCGCGACGGGCGGCGGGTGCGGGTCGCGCTGGGCGCTGCCGTCCTCGCGCTGGCGCTGGTCCCCGTCGCGCCGCCGGGCGTGCCGGTCCTCGCGGCGTCCGCCGCCGCGCTCGTCGGCCTCCGGCGGCCCGCGTGACGACCGCGACCGTGTGGGCGGTCGTGCTGCTGTGCGCCGCGGTGACGTTCGTCAGCAAGGGCATCGGACCGGCGGCGACCGGCGCCCGTGAGCTGCCCGCGCCCGCGGTGCGCGTGGTGGCGCTGCTCGGGGCCGCCCTGCTGTCGGCTCTCGTGGTGACGAACGCGCTGGCCGACGGCAACCGGTTGCACGTCGGCGCCGACACCGCGGGCGTCGCGGTGGCGGGCGTGCTGCTGTGGCGGCGCGTGCACCTGCTGGTCGCCGTCCTGCTGGCGGCAGTCGTGACCGCCGGCCTGCGCGTCGCGGGCGTCGACTGAGCCGAGGGGCGGCCGGGGGACTAGTGCAGGCTCCGGCGCATCAGCACGCGCGGGTAGCCGCCCGACACCGCGCGGGTGTCCGCGGCGTGGGTGAAGCCGGCCCGCTCGAAGACCGCGCGCGTGCCGACGTAGGCCATCGTCTGGTCGACCCGCTCGCCCCGGTTGTCCACGGGGTAGCCCTCGACGGCGGGTGCACCGCCGGCCCGGGCGTGCTCCACGGCGCCCTCCAGCAGGCGCTGCGACAGGCCCGAGCCGCGGTGCCCCGGGCGCACGCGGATGCACCAGACCGACCAGACCGGCAGGTCGTCGACGTGCGGGATCTTCGTCGAGCGCGCGAAGGGCAGCTCCGCCCGGGGCGCCACCGCTGCCCAGCCGGCGACCTCGTCGCCGTCGTACGCGAGCACGCCCGGCGCGACGTCGCGGCTGCACAGCGCCCTCATGTGCTCGCCCCGCGCCGGGCCGACCAGCTCGCGGTTGGTCCGGGCGTCGACGCGGTGCGACAGGCACCAGCACACCGAGGACGTCGGGTTCTTCGGCCCGAGCACCTTCGCGAGGTCGTCGAAGCGCGTGAGGGTCGCCGGTCGGACCTCGATGCCCATGGCCGACCGTAGCGCGGGGCGCGGCCGTGCCGGCGCGGCTAGGACTCCGGTGACAGCCCGCCGCCGGCCGTGAGCTGGCCCAGCAGCTGGTGGCAGGTGCGGGCGCGCTCGGCGTCCTGCTCCGCGCACTGCCGGAAGAAGGCCTGGACGTCGTCGTGGCCCTCGGCGTCGGCGACGTAGGAGTCGTAGGACTGCGCGGCCTGCAGCGCGTGGTACTGCACGCTCACCAGGTCGTAGACGATGTCGTCGGCAGGGCTGTGGTGGGTGGCCACGGGAGCTCCTCGGGTCGGTGGGACGAGCAGGTTCCCCCACCCGCGGTGGTCAACCCAGCTCGAGCTCCGCCGGCACCCCCAGGAACCTGCCGTACGCCTCGACGGGTCCGGCCAGCTCCGCCGGGTCGAGCGGGGAGGTCGGGACGACGTGCACGGTGACCCCCTGTCGAACGGCGCGACGTCCCCACGAGCCGGCCACGACGCCGTCGCGCAGCACCACCCCGGTGTACGGCCGGGTGCGGTCCGACGTCGCCCGCCCGCGGTCGACCAGGTGCTTGGAGCCGGTGAAGGCCACCAGGTGCTCGTCGTAGAGCTGCACCAGCAGCACGCCGGTGTCACCGCACGCCGGCGGCCCGTCCGCCGCGCTCCACAGCTCGAGGCCGTCCACGACGTCGCTGACGACGGCGTCGCCGAGCGCCGCGAGCGCGGCGCGTACGTCGCTGACGAGCAGGCTGGACCACCAGGCGAGGTCCTGGACGGCGGCCGGTCCGTGGCCGGCGAGGAAGCGCCGCACGAGCTCGGCGACGGCGGTCGGGTGGTCGAGCTCCGGTGCGGGCGGCACCCGCTCGTCGAGCAGGGCGCTGGTCTGCCGGGCGCCCTGCCGCGGGCCGCTGCAGACCAGCCCGGTGAGCTCCAGGTGCATGAGCACGTGGCCGAGCGCCCGGCCGTCCAGCTCGAGCCCCTCGGCGGCCAGCAGGGTGCGCAGCTCCGCGCGCGGCAGGGCGCCCCGGGCGGTCAGGGCGGCCTCGACCGCCCTGCGGGCCGTGCCGAGCAGCTCGTCGTCGAGGCCCAGCTCCCGCCGCACGCCGCGGGTCGCGGCGAGCACGCGGGGACCGGTCAGCCGCAGCAGCCAGCGCAGGTCCTCGCGGGCGACGTCGTGCCAGGTGGTGCGCAGGACGTGGGTGCGCAGCAGCCGGCCGTCGGCCCGGGCCCGCTCCACCGCCGCCTCGGTCCCGTCGACCGTGCGCTGGGCGACGGACCACGCGGAGGGCTGCACGTCCTGCGACTGCACGGCGAGCAGCGACGAGACCACCTGCTCGGGAGGCACCGAGGCCGGGCCTCCGAGGCCGTTCGCCGCCAGGCGGCGGCGCAGCACGTCGCGGACGTCCACCGCCGCAGCCTCCCACCCCCGACGGCCTGACTCAGCGCGCAGCTGCGCCCAGCGCACCCGCGACGGCAGCCCGCAGCGCGCGGTCGAGCTCGACGGCGGCGGTCCGGTCGGTGCGCGCCTCGACCACGCGCAGGCCGGATCCTGGGACCAGAGCGTCGTCGAGCGCGACCAGGTCGTCGACGCGCGTGTGCGGCGTGCCCGTCGCCGCGCACAGGGCCGCGAGGTCGACGCCGTGCGGTGTGCCGAACACCCGCTCGAACGCCCCTGCGTGCTCGGCGGCGCCCTGCTCCAGCAGGCCGAAGATGGCGCCTCCGTCGTTGTTCACGACGACGACGGTCAGCTCGGGCCGCGGCTCCTGCGGTCCCAGCACCAGCCCGTTGGCGTCGTGCAGGAAGGTCAGGTCGCCCAGCAGGGCGTACGCCGCCGCGCCGCCCGCCGCCCGGTGTGCCAGCGCGGCGCCGACCGCCGTGGAGACCATGCCGTCGATGCCGGCGACGCCGCGGTTGGCCAGCACGGACACGCCCGGCTGCGGCCCGGCCAGGAACAGGTCGCGGACCGGCTTGGAGCTGCCGACGACGAGCAGGCCGCCCTGCGGGACGGCTCCGGCGACGCGTCCGGCCACGACCGCCTCCACGAGCGCGCCGGTGTGCACGGCCTGCGACACCAGCGGGGCGGCCGCGTCGTCGGCAGCCTGCGCCGCGGCCGTCCACGTGGCGAGCCAGTCGTCGTCGACCTCGCCGTCGCCGGTCGCCCGGGGGACGCCCGGCAGCACCCGGGAGGCGGCCCCGGTGGGGTCGGGCCAGCTGCCGAGGTGGGCGACGACGTCGGCCGGGGATCCGGCGGCCAGCCGGCCGACGGCCCGCGACAGGGTCGGCCGGCCGACGACGAGCACCCGGTCGGGCCGGTGGCCGGCCAGCCAGGACGACTGCGACAGGAGCAGCTCGGGGACGAGCAGCACCTCGCGGGTCGGTGCGGCGTTCGAGGACGGCTCGGCGACGACCGGCCAGCCCCGGGCGCGGGCCAGCGCGAGCGCCTGCGCGGCCGGGCCGGGCGGGCCGTCACCGAGCACGACGACGGTGCGGGCGGGCAGGTCGTCGTCGTGCGCGACCGGCGGCGGCGGCGGCACCCGGGCGGTCCACGGCCTCTCGTCGGCGCGCCCGTCGAGCGGCTCGACCCACGCCGGGGAGCCGTCGGGCACCAGCGGCTCGCGCAGCCCGAGGTTGACGTGCACCGGCCCTGGCGCGGCGCCGAGCTCGCCACGGGCGGCGGCCAGCACCCGGCAGGTGCGTGAGCGCCAGGCAGCGACGTCGCCGGCGCGTTCGCCCGGGGTGCCGAGCTCGACGAACAGCCGGACGGCCGGGCCGTACAGCGCGACCTGGTCGGCGGTCTGGTTGGCGCCCGTCCCGCGCAGCTCGGGGGGCCGGTCGGCGGTGAGCAGCAGCAGCGGAACGCCGGAGGCGTCCGCCTCGAGCACCGCCGGGTGCAGGTTGGCGGTGGCCGTCCCCGACGTCGTGACCACCGGGACGGGCGAGCCGGACGCCTTGGCCAGCCCGAGTGCGAGGAAGGCGGCCGAGCGCTCGTCGATGCGCACGTGCAGCCGCAGCCGGCCGGCCACCTCGGCGTCGTGCAGCGCGAGGGCCAGCGGCGCCGAGCGGGAGCCCGGCGACAGGACCGCCTCGCGCACCCCGCCCCGCACGAGCTCGTCGACCAGGACGCGGGCGAGGGCGGTCGAGGGGTTCATCCCCTCGAGTCTCCCAGGCGTTCCCAGCAGCGGCGCGCCCGATCGCGCCACGCCGCCGCCCGGTCGGCGGGAGCCGCCAGGCGGGCCAGCCGCTCGGGGTCGGCGGGGGTGTCGCGCAGGGGCAGCGCACCGTCGACGGGCAGGAGCGGACGGGCCGCGACGTCGTCGGCCAGCAGGCCGACGGTCGCCAGGCCGCAGGCGTACGGCAGCTCGGGCAGCGCAGCGGCCAGCGCGAGGCCGGCGCGGATCCCCACCGAGGTGTCGAGGGCGCTGGACACCACGACCGGCAGGCCGCACGCCGCGGCGACCTCGAGCGCGGGGACCACCCCGCGCAGGGGGGCGGTCTTGAGCACCACGACGTCCGCCGCCCCGGCCAGGGCGACCCGCACCGGGTCCTCGGCCCGGCGGACGCTCTCGTCGGCGGCGACCGGCACGTCGAGCCCGGCCCGGGCGAGGGCCAGTCGCAGCGCCGCCAGCTCCTCGAGGTCCGCGCACGGCTGCTCGGCGTACTCCAGGTCGTAGCGGGCGAGGGCGGTCAGGGCGGTCACCGCGGCCGGGACGTCCCAGGCGCCGTTCGCGTCGACCCGCACCCGGCCGGACGGGCCGAGCGACGCCCGTACGGCGGCGACCCGGTCGACGTCGTCGCGGAGGGCCTGACCGGCCTGGGCGACCTTGACCTTGGCCGTCGTGCAGCCCGGGAAGCGGGCCAGGACGGCGTCGACGTCGGCTGCGGCCACGGCCGGGACGGTGGCGTTGACGGGCACCCGGTCGCGCAGCGGCGCCGGCCAGCCGGTCCAGGCGGCCTCCAGCGCGGCGGCGAGCCAGCGGGCCGACTCGTCGTCGCCGTACTCGGGGAACGGCGCGAACTCGCCCCAGCCCGCCGGCCCGCGCAGCAGCAGCGCCTCGCGCACCCGCACGCCGCGGAACGGGACCCGCATCGGGATCGCGACGACGTGCGCGCCGGCGACCACCTCGTCCCAGGACGGGATCAGCGGGCCTCCCCGAGGGTCGTCAGTAGGGTCTCGACCATGCCAGACCCCGCGGTCTCCGAGCTGTTCGAGCCGGCGCAGTGGCGCGCGGTCGAGGGCTTCTCGTCTCCCGACATCACCTACCACCGCTCGACCGACGCGGGGCGGGAGGGTGGCCTCGTGCGCATCGCCTTCGACCGGCCGGAGGTCCGCAACGCGTTCCGCCCGGGCACCGTCGACGCGCTCTACCGCGCCCTGGACCACGCCCGCACCTCGCCCGACGTCGGCTGCGTCCTGCTGACCGGCAACGGGCCCTCGCCCAAGGACGGCGGCTGGGCGTTCTGCTCGGGCGGCGACCAGCGCATCCGCGGCCGCTCGGGCTACCAGTACGCCGACGACGCCGGCGAGGTCGACCCGGCGCGCGCCGGGCGGCTGCACGTCCTGGAGGTGCAGCGCCTGATCCGGATGATGCCCAAGGTCGTCATCTGCGTGGTGCCGGGCTGGGCGGCCGGAGGTGGGCACAGCCTGCACGTCGTCTGCGACCTGACGCTGGCCAGCGCCGAGCACGCGCGCTTCAAGCAGACCGACGCCGACGTCGGCAGCTTCGACGGCGGGTACGGCAGCGCCGGTCTGGCCCGCCTCGTCGGGCAGAAGTTCGCCCGCGAGGTCTTCTTCCTCGGCCGGGAGTACACCGCGGCGCAGATGCACGCGATGGGCGCGGTGAACGAGGTGGTCCCGCACGCCGACCTCGAGCGGGTCGCGGTGCAGTGGGCGCGCGAGATCCTCGGCAAGAGCCCGACGGCGCAGCGGATGCTGAAGTACGCCTTCAACGCCGTCGACGACGGCCTGGTCGGTCAGCAGGTCTTCGCCGGCGAGGCGACCCGGCTGGCCTACCTCACCGACGAGGCGGTCGAGGGGCGGGACGCGTTCCTCCAGAAGCGCCCGCCCGACTGGTCGCCCTACCCCTACGCCTTCTAGTGCCGCCAGGGGGCCGCGCGCTGCGGCCGGTGCCGGCGCGCGCGGCCGACCTGCTGCCGGCGCTGGAGACCGCCCTCGACGGGACCGGACCGGCGGTCGTGCCCGAGGTGCCGGGACTGGCGGCGCTGCGGCCGGAGGAGCCGCTGGAGCACGACGACACCGCCCTCGTCGTGCCGACCTCCGGCTCGACCGGCGAGCCGAAGGGCGTGCTGCTCCCGGCGGCCGCCCTGCGCGCCTCCGCGGCCGCGACGGCCGCGCGCATCGGCACCGGTCAGTGGCTGCTCGCGCTCCCGGCCACGCACATCGGCGGCCTCCAGGTGCTCGTGCGCTCCCTGCTGGCCGGCACGCGCCCGCAGGTGCTGACGGGCAGCCCCTTCGGGTCGGCGGCGTTCGCCGAGGCGACGGCCCGGCTGACCGGTCCGCACCGGTACGTCTCGCTGGTGCCCACCCAGCTGCGCCGCCTGCTCGACCCGGCGGGGCTGGAGGCGCTGCGGGCGTACGACTGCGTCCTGCTCGGCGGCGCCGCCGCACCGCCGCCGCTGCTGGCGCAGGTCCGGGCGGCCGGCGTGCGGGTCGTCACGACCTACGGCGCCTCCGAGACCAGCGGTGGGTGCGTGTACGACGGCGTGCCGCTCGACGGCGTGCGGGTGGGCCTGCGCGACGGGCGGATCACCCTGTCGGGCCCGGTGGTCGCCCGGGGCTACCGGCTGCGTCCCGACCTGACCGCCGCCGCGTTCGACGGCGACACCTTCACCACCAGCGACCTCGGCCGCGTCGACGGGGGAGGGCTGCGGGTGCTGGGACGAGCCGACGACGCCGTCGTCTCCGGCGGCCAGAAGGTGCCGCCGGCGGCGGTCGAGGCGGCGCTGGCGAGCCATCCCGCCGTGGTGGAGGCGGCGGTCACCGGGCTGCCGGACCCGGAGTGGGGCGCCCGGGTCGTCGCCTTCGTGGTGCTGCGCGCGCCCCTCACCCTCGCGCAGGCGCGCGACCACGTCGCCGGCGAGCTGCCGCGCAGCTGGGCGCCGCGGGAGGTCCGGGAGGTGGCCGCGCTGCCGCTGCTGCCGTCCGGCAAGATCGACCGCGCCGCCCTACGCTGACGGGCGACATGACGACCGCCGCGCAGTGGCTCGAGGGAGCCCGACCCCGCACGCTGCCCGCCGCCGTGGCGCCGGTCCTGGTCGGCAGCGGAGCCGCCGCCGCCGCGGACGGCTTCTCCGCCGGCCGTGCGGCGCTCGCCCTGGTCGTGGCCCTGTCCCTGCAGGTCGGCGTCAACCACGCCAACGACTACAGCGACGGCATCCGCGGCACCGACGAGCACCGGGTCGGGCCGCTGCGCCTGGTCGGGTCGGGAGCGGCCGCGCCGGCGGCGGTCCGCAACGCCGCGGTCGCCTGCTTCGGGATCGCGGTGGTCGCCGGCACCGTGCTGTCGGCGCTCGCGTCCTGGTGGCTGCTGATCGTGGGGGCGGTGTCCATCGCCGCCGCCTGGGCCTACACCGGCACGACCCGGCCGTACGGCTACCGCGGTCTGGGCGAGGTGTCGGTCTTCGTCTTCTTCGGCCTGGTCGCGGTGCTCGGCACCACCTACGTGCAGGCCGAGCGGCTCACCTGGCCGTCCCTGGCGGGGGGCGTCGGCTGCGGTGCGCTGGCCTGCGCGATCCTCGTGGCCAACAACCTGCGCGACATCCCGACCGACGAGGACGTGGGCAAGCGCACGCTCGCCGTCGTGCTCGGCGACCGCCGCACCCGTGTGCTGTACCCCGCGCTGCTCGCGAGCGCCTTCGCCGCGGCGGTGGCCGTCGCCCCGGCGGCGCCGGGCGCCCTGCTCGCGCTGCTCGCGGCGCCGCTCGCGCACGCGCCGGCGAGCGCGGTCCGCGCGGGACTGACCGGACGCGCCCTGGTGCCCGTGCTGCAGGGCACCGGCGTGCTGCAGCTGGCGTACGGCGTCCTGCTGGCTGCGGGGCTGGCGCTGTCGTGAGCGAGCGCAACGTGCTGGGCAGCGTGCTGCAGCTGTGCGGCGACGACCCGGTCACCGGCATCTACCGGGACGGGACCTGCGCGGTCGGGCCGGACGGCATCGCGACGCACACGATCTGCGTGGTGGTCACGCCGGAGTTCCTGGCGCACCAGCGCGCGGTCGGCAACGACCTGCTGACCCCCCGGCCGGAGTACCGCTTCCCCGGCCTGCACCCCGGGGACCGCTGGTGCGTCGTCGCCGTGCGGTGGCGCCAGGCGTACGAAGCGGGCGCGGCGGCGCCCGTGGTCCTGGCCGCCACGCACGAGCGCGCCCTCGACGTGGTGCCCGTCGCGTGGCTGCGCGAGCACGCGATCGACGTCCCGGACGACCCGGGCGTCCTCGGACCGGCGGACTAGGCGCTCGGCTCCTCGACGCCGAGCACCACGTCGCTGGACTCGATCAGCACCACGACCGAGGGTCAGGTCGTCGAGGCTGTCCGGCGGCGGCCGCCGGTCAGGGCAGCGCCGACGTGGCGGGCCAGTACTCCACCACACGGCCGTCGGCGACCCGCAGGAGGTCGTGACCGGTGAAGCGGACGGTGCCGTCGGCGGTGGTGCCGGTGCCGGTCCAGCGCCCGGCGACCAGGTCGCCCTCGACGACGGGGCCGACCTCCCGCACGAACTCGATCGTCGTGAACATGCCGCGGGTCTCGGCGACCGTCGCGGCCAGCTCGGCCGGGCCGTGCACCTCGCGGTCGGGCCAGTGCCCGACGAAGCCGGGGGCGACCAGTCGCTCCACGGCTCCCGGCCGCCCACCCCACACCTCGTCCAGCCACCGCTGGTACAGCTCGTGCCCGGAGTGCACCTCGCCGCCGGTGACGACCCGCCGCTCGGCCGTGAGGGGGCTGGGGGTGTCCCCGGTGTTCACCGTCGCGCTGGGCTCGACCAGGACGACCTCGGCGCCGTCGACGGACACCGGCTGGTGCGGCACCCCGCGGGGCACGACGAGCACCTGTCCCGGTCCGAGCTGCACGTCGCCGGAGTCGAGCCGGACGGTCAGCGCGCCCCGCAGGACCAGGAAGAGCTCGTCGGTGTCGGGATGGCTGTGGCGGGTGAACTCGCCCTCGGTCCTCACCACCCGCACGTCGTAGTCGTTGAGGGTGGCCACGGTCCTGGGCGACCAGGGCTCCGAGAGCGTCGACAGGACCTGCGCGAGGTCGATGACTGCGGGCATGCCTGCATGCTGCCCCACCGGCGGCGCGGTGCGGGCGGCCCGCCCTCACCTGTCCCCGGGGTCCGGCTCACCGGGCAGTGCGCGGACTGCTGCGTGCTCGGAGGGGGCCGGCGCCGCCCGGGCGGCGCGGGCCCGCTCGCTCAGCTCGTGCAGCAGCGCTGCCCCCTCGTCGGCGCCGCGGTGCAGGGCGACGGTGCCGGGCAGCCGGCGGCCGGCCGTGTCGACGTGCACCGAGCTCAGGCCCAGGCGCCGCTGCCAGGGCCCCTGGGTGAGCCGCAGGCTCTGCACCTTGGCCAGCGGCACGATGTCGGTGGTGGTCGTCGCCAGGCCGTACGCCGACACGACGTGCCGGTCGTCCCGTCCCAGTCCCAGGCGGGGGTACGACGCCGGAGCCCGCAGGCGGGCCGACCGCGGCGGTGGAGCGAGCCCGGACGGCAGCGGCCCGCCCAGCACCCGCGCCACCAGCCGCTCGGCGAGGTCGACGGGGGCGACGGGCAGCAGCGCGCCCGTGGCGAGCTGCTGGTCACCGCCGCCGCCGGAGTAGCCCGCGACGTCGACCTCCACGCGCACCCACCCGAACGGCCGCCACAGCAGCGGGCGGCTGATCCGCACGGTCTGCACCCGGCCCGGGGGGATGGTGGAGCTGCGCTTGTCGAGCAGCCCCTGCTGCAGGCGCAGCCCGTCGGCGGCCTCGGCGACGGTGAACCCGTACTCCGTGAGGATGCGCCGGACGGCGAAGGACCCGGCGCCGAGCAGCAGCGGCGCCGCGCCGACCAGCACCATCGGCACCCACGACAGCTCGACCGCCGCAGCTGCGGACAGCACGACGACGAGCCCCACCAGCAGCTGCACGGGCGGGCCGAGCAGGGTCGACCACACCAGCGGCCCGGGCGGCACCACCACCAGGACGCGCTGCTGCGGCTCGACCCGCTCGCCGTCGGTCTCGGCGCCACCGGACGCCAGGTGCAGCAGCCGCACGCGCAGGGCCTCGGCGTCGTCCTCCGACAGGTAGGACAGCGGGGCCTCGGCGCCGCCGCCTCCGCCCACGACCTCCATGCGCAGCTCGGCCAGGCCGAGCAGGCGCGCCAGCAGGGGCCGCACCACGTCGACCGACTGCAGGCGGGCCAGCGGCACCCGTCGGCTGCGGGTGGTGAGCACACCGCTCTCGACCTGCAGCTCGGTCGGCGTCAGCCGGTAGCGCATCGCCCGCCAGGACAGCCAGCCCGCGAGCACGGCCAGCGGGACGCCGACGCCGAGCAGCACCGCCAGCAGCTCCGGACCGGCGGCCCGCAGGCCCTGCTGGCCCAGGACGGCCAGCACGAGGAGCACCAGCCGCCCGCCGCGCAGCAGCGGGGTCAGCGGGTGCAGCCGGGACCAGCCGTCGTCGGACAGGACCGGCGCCGGTCTCACACCCCCGCCTGGCGGGCCTCGCCGAGCGCGGCGAGGCGGTCCCGCAGCCGGGTCGCCTCGGGCAGCAGCAGGCCGGGGACCGAGGCGTCGGTGGCTGCGGCCGCGGTGTGCAGGGTGACCGTGGCCAGCCCCATCCGGCGGTCGAGCGGCCCGGCGGTGACGTCGACGTACTGCATGCGGCCGTACGGCACCACCGAGGTCCGCCGGACCAGCACGCCACGGCGGACGAGCAGGTCGTCGGCGCGCTCCAGGTAGCCCCAGGCCTCGTAGCGCCGCCGTACCGCCTGCAGGAGCAGCGCGGTCACGGCGGCGGTGAGCGAGAGCCCGGCCAGCCCCTCCGGCGGACCGAGCAGGAACCCGGCCACGGCGCTGACGACCAGCCCCGGAGCGGTCACGAAGAGCAGGACCACGACCCGCCGCAGGAGCAGCAGCCGGCGGTCCGGCCGGCGCCAGGTGGCGGGCGCCCCGTCGAGCCGACCTGCCGGGGAGGCCTGCGGCTCGGTCACCGTCGCGAGCCTAGTGGCGACGGGCCCGCCGACGGGCGGCCAGCAGGACGCCCGCGGCCAGGG
>CADCUB010000004.1 GCA_902805775.1 uncultured Frankineae bacterium
CGGGAGCTCGCACGCAGCGACGTCGTCGTGCTGCAGGAGTACGAGGAGCCGCGCAGCGACCTGCTCGCCTGGTGGGCGCTCGCACGCCGGCTGCCCGTGCTGGCGTCCTTCCAGGGCGGGATCCCGCCGTGGCGTCCAGCGCCCGTGGAGGAACGCGTGCGGCGGGCCAGCGTCCGCCGCCTCGCCGGTGTGCTCGTCGGCAGCAGCGACGAGGCGGACCGCGTGCGCTCGGCGTACGACCTGGACCCGGCCCGGGTCCACCGGGTCGTCAACCCGGTGGACACGGCGGTGTGGGTCCCGCGGGACCGGCAGACCGCGCGCGCGAGGCTGGGGCTCTCGCCGACGGCGCGCGTCGTCGCCTGGCACGGCCGGGTGGACGTGCGGCGCAAGGGGCTGGACGTGCTGGTCGAGGCCTGGCGGCAGGTCTGCACCGCCCTCCCCGACGCCGACCTGGAGCTGCTGCTGGTCGGAGCGGGAGCGGACGAGCCGGAGCTGCGTGACCTGCTGGCCGGCGTGCGGGGGGTGCAGTGGCTGGCGGAGTACGCCTCCGCCGACCAGGTCGCCGAGCGTCTGGCCGCGTGCGACCTGTGGGTCTCGGCGAGCCGGCACGAGGGGCTCGCGGTCGCCCCTCTCGAGGCGATGGCCAGCGGCCGTGCCGTCGTGGTCAGCGATGCGCCGGGCGCCCGGGACGTCGTCGGAAGCACCGGGGAGCACGGGGGGACCCTCGTGCCGTGCGAGAGCAGCGAGGCGCTGGCGACGGCCGTGCTCGACGCGCTGGCGGACCCGGAAGGGCTGCAGGGCCGGGGCCGGGCCGCGAGGCGCAGGGTGGAGGAGGCCTTCTCGGTGCCCGCGGTGGGCCGGCAGCTCGCCGCGGCCGTGGCCGCCGCCTGCGGGGACCGCGGCTGACGCCTGTCCGTCGCGGTCCGGTCAGCGCGGTGCGCGGTGCGCGCCGACGTCGAACGGCCCGGGGGAGGCCGGCAGCGGGTTGCCGAACCAGTCTCGAGGGCCGGGAGAGGTCCCGTGGACGGCGGTGAGGTCCAGGCCGCGGCCGCGCAGCGGGGAGTCGGGCCGCAGCGACAGCCCGGCGGCGCCGGCCCGGTCGGCCGGGTGAGTCACCCGCAGGGGCGTCACGGGGTCGACCAGACCGGGGTCGACCGCCAGTCCGGTCGGTGCGCCGGCCAGCAGCTCCTGACCCGTTCCGGCCCGCCACGACTCCAGCGAGGTGGAGGTCGTCGACCCCCACACCGCCCGCCAGCCCTCGGTGCTGCCCGCCGTCGCGTAGGAGTTGCCCGTGAAGGCGACGGCCGACGTCGGCGCGGCGGGCGCCACCACGAGCGGTCCGGCGCCCGCGGACAGGAAGACGTTGTTGCGCAGCGCCACGCCCGAGCCCCGAGTGCCGGCCAGCAGGCGGACCACCGGTGGCCGGACGGTCCCGGCGGGCAGCGCCACGACCGTGTTGGAGTGGACGTGCAGAGCCGACAGCCGGCCGCCCAGGGTCAGCGCGCCGTACGACCCGCCGCGCCGGGCGTCGCCCTGGCTGAGGTTGAAGCGGATGGTGTTCCCGGAGTGGGCGGCGTTGGCCTGCGCGGTGAAGGCGAGCAGTCCGGGGCCGTCGTTGCCGTACGACAGGTTGTGCTGCAGCACCGAGCCGCTGACGTTCTGGTCGAGGTCGAAGCCGCCGCCGTCCGCGGCGCCACCGGTGCGGTTGGAGTGGCTGACGTTGTTCTCGATCAGGATCCCGTGGGAGTCGTAGGTCCAGATGCCCACCGGCCCCTCGGGAGCCAGGCAGCGCGCGCCGTTCCCGTACGCCACGGACGCCCGCACGACGCCGCGGCGGACGCTGCCCAGCACGATGCCGCTGCCGGTGTTGCGGACCGTGTCCAGCGGGTCGCCCAGGTTCCGGTAGGCGTAGACGTGCGCGACCGTGACGTTCTCGTGCGCGTACGCCGGCCGCAGCGGGTCGAAGGCGGTGCCGTAGGTCAGCAGGCCGGTGACGGTGTTGTCGTGCAGGCGCGACGACCGGACGCTGACGTCGCGGAAGCCGCTGCTGCCCGCGCCGCCCCCGATCAGCACGCCGTGCCGGTAGCCGCTGACGTCGACCCGGGTCACGGCGATCCGGGAGAGCTTCCGGTCGCCGGGCAGGTCGTTGTAGAAGCTGATGCCGGCCTCGCGCTGAGCGGCCGTGCCGCTGCCGGTGAGGACGAGGTCCTGCACGGCGACGCCGGCGGTGTCGTGGACGAACACGCCGGTGGTGCTGCTGGACGCGATGCGCGCCCGACCGGTGCCGAACGAGCCGACCGTCACCGGCAGCGCCGGGTCGCCCGCGTCGGCGGCGTCCAGGTGCAGGCCGCCCTCGAAGGTCGCCCCGCCCTCGAGCAGCAGCCGGTCCCCGGGGGCCAGCACGGCCGCGCTCGCCCGGGCGAGCGTGCGCCACGCGGTGGTCGGCGTCAGGCCGTCCGCGGTGTCGCTGCCGGTCGGGCTCAGGTGGAACGTCCGGGCCGGCTCGACGGCCAGCGCCGGGGCCGGCGCGGTCATCGGGACCGGGGCGACGGACCAGCACAGGGCCGCCAGGACGGTGAGCCCGGCGGTGGCGGTGGGACGGCTGCGGAGCGCGAGGAGCCTCATGCACGAGACCTCGGCGCGGACCCGCGCCGAGGTGAGTCTCCCGAGGGGTGGTGCACGGCACGCCGCGGCGGGGTGTCCCGGGGACGGACCCGGGTGTCGCGGCGACGCCCCGGGGTAGCGCCTGGCGGAGCCGACCGTCCGGAGGACCTGCATGCAGCTCGACCCCGCCCTGATCCTGCTCGACGGGGCCTGGCTGCCCGGGCCGGCGGAGGTGCTGGACGTGCGGGACCCCCGCGACGACGCCCTGGTCGGCCGGATCCCCGTGAGCGGACCGGCCGAGGTCGACGCGGCCGTCGGCGGCGCCGTCAAGGCGGCCGCCGGCTGGGCCCGGACGAGCCCGGGGGAGCGGGCGAGCCTGCTCAAGGCCGCCGCCCGTGAGCTGCGCACGCGCCTCGACGAGGTGGCCGAGCTCCAGGCGCGCGAGGGCGGCAAGCCGCTCGGCGACAGCCGCGGCGGTGTCGAGGCGGGCATCGGGACGCTGGAGCAGTACGCCGAGCTCGGCCCGCTGCACCGCGGCCGGGCGCTGCAGGGCGCCTACGACGCCACCGACGTCATGCGCTGGGAGCCGCGGGGCGTCGTGGCCGTCCTGACCCCCTGGAACGACCCGGTCGCCATCGCCCTGCAGGGCCTGGGTGCGGCGCTCGCCGCCGGCAACGCCGTGGTGTTCAAGCCCAGCGAGCGCACCCCGCTGTCCGGCGCGCGAGTGGCCGAGGTCCTCGCGTCCCACCTGCCGCCCGGGGTGCTGCAGCTGCTGCACGGCGACGGCCGCACCGGCGCGCCCCTGGCAGCCCACCCCGACGTGGACGTCGTCTACCACGTCGGGTCGTCCGTGACCGGTGCCGCGATCCGCCGGGCCACCGCCGAGACGGGCGCCCACGCCGTCCTGGAGGGCGGCGGCAAGGACGCCTGCCTGGTCGACGCGGGCGTCGACCCGGCCTGGGCCGCCGAGCAGGTGGCGCTCGGCGCGTTCGCCAACGCCGGGCAGATCTGCGTCAGCGTCGAGCGGGTGTACGTCCACGAGGCCGTCGCCGAGCCGTTCCTCGCGGCGCTGGTCGACCGGGCCGGCTCGTTCGAGATCGGGCCGCTGGTCGACCGGCGGCAGCGCGAGGTGGTCGAGAGCCACGTGGCGCAGGCCGTCGCCGACGGCGCGCAGGTGCTCGCGGGCGGCAGCACCCCCGAGGGCGCGGGCGCCTGGTACCCGCCGACCGTGCTCGTCGGCTGCACCGACGACATGACCCTGATGCGCGAGGAGACCTTCGGCCCGGTCGCGGCCGTGCGCGTCGTCTCGTCCTTCGACGAGGGCCTGGCCGCGGCGGCGCGGTCGACCTACGGCCTGGCCGCCACGGTGCTCACGCCGTCGATGGAGCACGCGCAGCGCGCCGCCCGGGAGCTGCCGGTCGGCACCGTCAAGGTCAACGCCGTGTTCGGCGGGGCTCCGGGCGGCGCGGCCACGCCGGGTCGCGGCACGGGACAGGGCTTCGGCTTCGGCCCCGAGCTGCTCGACGAGCTGTCCCGCTGCAAGGTCGTCCACTGGGAGCCCGCCCGCACCTGAGCGACGGGCAGCGGGCGTCACACCGGCTTGTGGGCCACCCAGATCGACGACCCCGGCAGCAGCCGGCCGCGCAGCGGCGACCACTGGCCCCACTCGCGGCCGTGACCCTCGGGCCACTCGGGCTCGACGAGGTCGTCCAGCACCAGCCCGGCGCCGACGAGCTCGCGCACCCGGTCCCCGAGGGTGCGGTGGTGCTCGACGTAGGTCGCCTCGCCGCGGTCGTCGACCTCGACGTAGGGCGTGCGGTCGAAGTAGGACTGCTGCACGGTCAGGCCGGCCGGTCCCGGGTCGTCGGGGAAGACCCACCGCACCGGGTGGGTGACCGAGAAGACCAGCCGGCCCCCGGGCCGCAGCACCCGCGCCGCCTCCCGCATCGCCCGGGCCGAGTCGGCCACGAAGGGGTAGCCGCCGAACGCGCTCACCAGCACGTCGAAGCACTCCGACCGGAAGGGCAGCGCCTGGGCGTCGGCCTGCACCAGCCGGTCGACCCGTACGCCCGTGCGGTCGTCGAGCCGCCGTGACTCCCGCAGCTGCCCGTACGACACGTCGAAGGCCGTGACCCGGGCGCCGGCGCGGGCCAGCCACCGGGCGCCCTGCGCGGCGCCGCAGCCGACCTCCAGCACGTCGCGCCCGGCGACGTCCCCGAGCAGCCCCGCGTCCGCCTCCCGCAGGCCCTCCGGGCACCAGAGCAGGTCGGCGTCGCCGAGGAACCCGCCGTGCTCGGCCTGGTAGGCCGGCGCCTCGCCGTCCCACCAGTGCCGGTTGGCGCGGGCGCTCTCCGCCGCGCCGGCCGGGCGGTGCACCACCGCCACCGCCGGCCGCCTGGTGTCGTGCTCGCCCTGCTCGACCACGTGCCCTCCGTGCGTGTCGGCCCGGTCACCGTCGGCCTTTGCCGCCGGGACCGGGTGCGCCTAGACTCGCAGCACGCGCTGCGGGCTGCGCCGTCCGTGCACGTCCCGCGCTCGTCCGTCTGTCGAACGTCTCCATCGTCCGTCTGGCCCGACGATCCGCCCGCTGCGAACAGCTCCTGCGTCCCGAGGAGCGAGCCACCGACCCGCCCGCCCGGGGCAGGTCACGATCCCACCGCAGCCGGAGCCGACTCCTTGACCAGCACTCTCGCCCCCACCACGCCCCAGGTCGCCGTCAACGACATCGGAGGCATGGAGGACTTCCTCGCCGCCATCGACGAGACGATCAAGTACTTCAACGACGGCGACATCGTCGAAGGCACGATCGTCAAGGTCGACCGCGACGAGGTCCTGCTCGACATCGGCTACAAGACCGAGGGCGTCATCCCCTCGCGCGAGCTGAGCATCAAGCACGACGTCGACCCCAACGAGGTCGTGTCCGTCGGCGACTCCGTCGAGGCCCTCGTCCTGCAGAAGGAGGACAAGGAGGGGCGCCTGATCCTGTCCAAGAAGCGCGCGCAGTACGAGCGCGCCTGGGGCACGATCGAGCGCGTCAAGGAGGAGGACGGCGTCGTCACCGGCACCGTCATCGAGGTCGTCAAGGGCGGTCTGATCCTCGACATCGGCCTGCGCGGCTTCCTGCCCGCCTCGCTGGTCGAGATGCGCCGCGTCCGCGACCTGCAGCCGTACGTCGGCAAGGAGCTCGAGGCCAAGATCATCGAGCTGGACAAGAACCGCAACAACGTGGTCCTGTCCCGCCGCCAGTGGCTCGAGCAGACCCAGTCCGAGGTCCGCAGCACCTTCCTGGCCACCCTGCAGAAGGGCCAGGTCCGCAGCGGCGTGGTCTCCTCGATCGTCAACTTCGGCGCGTTCGTCGACCTCGGCGGTGTCGACGGCCTGGTGCACGTGTCCGAGCTGTCCTGGAAGCACATCGACCACCCGTCCGAGGTCGTCGAGGTCGGCCAGGAGGTCACGGTCGAGGTGCTCGACGTCGACCTCGACCGCGAGCGCGTCTCCCTGTCGCTCAAGGCCACGCAGGAGGACCCCTGGCAGCAGTTCGCCCGCACCCACGCCATCGCGCAGGTCGTGCCGGGCAAGGTCACCAAGCTGGTGCCGTTCGGTGCGTTCGTGCGCGTCGACGAGGGCATCGAGGGCCTGGTCCACATCTCCGAGCTGGCCGAGCGTCACGTCGAGATCCCCGAGCAGGTCGTCAACGTCGGTGACGAGCTGCTGGTCAAGGTCATCGACATCGA
>CADCUB010000005.1 GCA_902805775.1 uncultured Frankineae bacterium
CCGCCGCCCAGGACCCCGCCTAGCTACTTCTTGTCGTCCGTCCCGCCGTCGAGGTCGCCGAGGTCCTCGAAGCCGCCGGCGCTCGACCCGGAGCCGAAGCCCGAGCCGATCTCCTCGAGCTCCGCGGTGTCGAACGCGGGGCCGAAGCCCTGCAGCGCGTCGCCGTCGGAGAGCCCGAGCTCGGCGGCGAGCTCGTCGCCCTCGAGCATACCGACGTCGTCCATGCCGCGGGGGAGCGGCTCGGACGGCTCGATCTCGATGGTCCGGTAGCGCTTCAGGCCGGTGGCCGCCGGGATCAGCTTGCCGATGATCACGTTCTCCTTGAGGCCCGCGAGGCGGTCGATCTTGCCCTCGAGCGCCGCGTCGGTGAGCACCTTCGTCGTCTCCTGGAAGGAGGCCGCCGAGAGGAAGGAGTCCGTGGCCAGCGAGGCCTTGGTGATGCCGAGGATGATCTCCTCGGCCTGCGCCGTCTCGCCGCCGGCCTTCTTGACCTTGTCGTTGATCTTGGCGTAGTCGAAGCGGTCGACGAACTGGCCCGGGAGCAGGTCCGTGTCGCCCTTCTGGTCGACGCGCACCTTCTTGAGCATCTGCCGGCAGATGATCTCGATGTGCTTGTCGTTGATGTCCACGCCCTGCGACTTGTAGACCTCCTGCACCTGGTCCACGATGTACAGCTCGGTGCGCGTGCGGCGCTCCAGGGCGGTCTCGCCGCCGTGGGAGAGCAGCTCGTGCGGGTAGAGGTTGCCCTCGTTGAGCTGGTGGCCGAGCTTGACCCGGTCGCCGTCGCCGACCAGCAGGCGCGTGCGCCGCGGGAACGTCTCGCGGTGCTCCTCGCCGGCGTCGTCGGTGATGACCACCGTGCGGTTGCGGTCCGTGTCCTCGACGGTGATGACGCCCTCGACCTTGGCGATCGCCGCCAGGCCCTTGGGCTTGCGCGCCTCGAACAGCTCGACGATGCGCGGCAGGCCGTGCGTGATGTCCGCGCCGGCGACGCCGCCGGTGTGGAACGTCCGCATGGTCAGCTGCGTGCCGGGCTCGCCGATCGACTGCGCGGCGATGATGCCGACCGCGTCGCCGATCTGGGCCAGCTTGCCCGCCGCGAGCGACCGCCCGTAGCAGCGCTGGCAGACCCCGTGGGGCGCCTCGCACTTGACCACGGAGCGCACCGGGATGAGCTGACCGTCGACGCCGTCGAACGACTCCAGGAGCTCCGCGAGCTTCTCGCGGGTGACCTCCTCGTTGAGCGAGAGCAGGATGTTGCTCTTGCCCTTCTTGGCGCCGAAGTCGATCGCCCCGAGGCGGCCGATCAGCATGTCGTTGGGCTCGCCGGTGGACGGCTTGCGCAGCGGCAGCTCGACGTACTCCTGGGTCCCGCAGTCCTCGATCCGGATGATCACGTCCTGCGCGACGTCGACGAGGCGCCGGGTGAGGTACCCGGAGTCCGCCGTGCGCAGCGCGGTGTCCGCGAGGCCCTTGCGGGCGCCGTGGGTGGAGATGAAGTACTCCAGGACGTCGAGGCCCTCCATGAAGTTGGCCTTGATCGGGCGCTCGATGATCTCGCCCTTCGGGTTGGCCATGAGGCCTCGCATGCCCGCCAGCTGGCGGATCTGCTTGAAGGAGCCTCGGGCGCCCGAGTTGGCCATCATGAAGATGGGGTTCAGCTCGTCGAGGTTGTCGACCATCGCGTCGGCGACCTCGTCCGTGGCGGAGTTCCACTGCCCGACGACCGCCTCGTGGCGCTCCTCGCGCGTGATCAGGCCGTCGTCGTACTGCTCCTGGATGCCGGCGACGATGTCCTCGTACTTCCCGAGGATCTCGCCCTTGCGCGGCGGCACGACCACGTCGTTCTTGGAGATCGTGATGCCGGCCTGCGTCGCGTACTTGAACCCGAGGTCCTTGAACGCGTCGAGGACCTGCGCGATCGCCGGCGCGCCGAACGCCTGCACGAGCTCGTCGACGAACTGCGTCGTGTCGCGCTTCTTGAGCGACTTGTTGATGAAGTTGTAGTTCGCCTTGTCGAACTCGTCCCCCATCGCCTCCTCGATCGCCCGCTCGATCTTCTCGTTGAAGATGATGCGCCCGATCGTGGTGAGGACGTGGCCGCCCTCGCGGCCGTAGGGCCGGTACTCCGCGACGTCGTGCAGCTTGACGATGCCGTGCTCGTACGCGAGCTCGGCCTCCTGCGCGAGGC
>CADCUB010000006.1 GCA_902805775.1 uncultured Frankineae bacterium
CCCGCCCGGGACGGCGGGGGGCCGGGCACCGGCCGCGCCGGGCGCGCGGGCGGCAGCGGTCGGCCCGGTGGCCGGTCCTGGGGCTCGCTCACGCCTGTCGTCTCCTCGCTCCGGGTCTGTCCCGAAGACGCGCTGGGGGCCGGGGAGGTTGCCCGCCGGGACGACCACGCTACCGAGCCGACGTGCTGTCGGCCGTCACACCACGCAGGGGTCCTGCGCGGCCGTCGTCGGGGGCGCGGTCGCCGGGACGGGTCCGCCAGGGGGGGTGACCCGCACCGGCCGGGTGCCCGCCCAGCCCGAGCCGACGACGAGGTCGAGGACCCGGCCGCGGGCCGGGTCGAGCCGCGTGCGCGCGCCCGGCACGGCCGCCGCCAGGGTGCGCGCCGAGTCGGCGCGCTCGGGTCCGTGGAAGACGGTGGTGGTCCTCGAGGGCCGGCCCCGGTCGACCGGCCGGTCGACCACGAGGAACCCGGCGGAGGCCAGCTCGTCGAAGGCCCGCTGCCCGAGCCCGGGCACGCCGCTGCCGTTGATCACCCGTACGCGGATGTTCCTCGGCTCCACGATCAGCGGAGGCGGCGGGGCGGGGCGGGTGCCCGGGCTGCCCGGCGGCAGGTCGGCGCGCAGCCGGGCGAACAGCGCCCGCACGCGCGGCTGGTCCAGCAGCACGACGGCCTGACGGTCGCGCCGGGCGTCGATGTCGGCCACCGGCAGGGTGTCGAAGACGATCCCGCCTGCTTGGAAGGTGCGCAGGCGCAGGGCGAGGTCGCGCAGGTCGTCGAGCGAGGTGCCCGAGTCCACCTGCAGGGCGTCGGTCGTGACGTCGAGCACGGCGTCGAGCCGGAACGGGTTGAGCAGCGTGCCGGCCGACAGGGTCTTGCGGACGATCGAGCCGAGGAACTGCTGCTGGCGGGCGATGCGGTCCAGGTCGCCGCGGGGCAGGCCGGCGCGCTGACGCACGTACGCCAGCGCCTGCGGGCCCGAGACCGTCTGCCGCCCGGCCGGCAGGTCGATTCCGGAGACCTCGTCCCGGGCCGGCTCGGACAGGCACACCTCCACCCCGCCCAGGGTGTCGACCAGGGTGAGGAAGCCGTCGAAGTCGACCTGCGCGTAGTGGTCGATCCGCAGCGAGGACATCGCCTCGATCGTGCGGATCAGCAGCGCGGGCCCGCCCTGCTCGAAGGCGGCGTTCAGCTTCGCCTGGGCGGCAGGCACGGCCCGGCCGGAGGGGTCCGTGTGCGCGGGGATGGTCACCCACGAGTCGCGCGGGAGGCTGATCAGCTCGGCCAGGTCCCGGCCGCCGTACAGGTGCACCAGGATCATCGTGTCGGAGCGCTGCCCTTCGACGAACTCCTCGCCCGAGCCCTGGGTGCCCTCGCCGGCCTGCAGGCCGCTGCGGCTGTCGGACCCGACGACGAGGATCGTGCGGGGGTCGCGCGGGGCCGGCTGAGGTCGGCGGTCGTCCGGGAAGACCCGCGGGATGCGCTCCACCTGCCCGTCGTAGCGCTGCGCGAGCAGGTAGCCGCCGACGGAGCTGACGAGCACCGTCAGCGAGGTGAGGACCGCGAGCGCTGACAGCACCCGCGCCAGCCTGCTCCGGCGGGCGGGAGCCGGCGCCGGCGGCAGGACGGTCCGGCGGCTGCCGGAGGGACGGCGAGCGGG
This sequence comes from uncultured Frankineae bacterium, assembly GCA_902805775.1. Classification (GTDB taxonomy): domain Bacteria; phylum Actinomycetota; class Actinomycetes; order Mycobacteriales; family SCTD01; genus SCTD01. Next base: position 1,660 of record CADCUB010000006.1, read on the forward strand.
CAGGGGCGGGAGCTCGCTCACCCGTGTCCTCTCGTCGCGCTCGGCTGCCCGCAGGCCTTCGTGCCCCCGGCCGGGCGGGACGGCCGTCGCGGGCCGCGGGAGGGCGAAGCGTAGCCAGCGGGGACCCGTGGCGCCGGGCCGGGGTGGGCCGCACCGCTAGCCTGTCCGCGCATGAAGGCACTGGTCCTGTCCGGTGGTGCAGGCACGCGGTTGCGGCCCATCACGCACACCTCCGCCAAGCAGCTGGTGCCGGTGGCCAACAAGCCGGTGCTGTTCTACGGGCTCGAGGCCATCCGCGACGCGGGGGTCACCGACGTCGGCATCATCGTCGGGGACACGCACGCCGAGATCGAGGCGGCGGTCGGAGACGGCTCCGAGCTGGGCATCCGGGTGACCTACATCCGGCAGGAGGCGCCGCTGGGCCTCGCGCACTGCGTGCTCATCGCGCAGGAGTTCCTGGGCGACGACGACTTCGTCATGTACCTCGGCGACAACTTCATCATCGGCGGCATCACCGAGCTCGTCCACGAGTTCCGCACCGCCTCCTACGACGCCCAGATCCTGCTCACCCGGGTGGACAACCCGTCGCAGTTCGGGGTGGCCGAGCTCGGGCCGAACGGCGGCGTGACCACCCTGGTCGAGAAGCCCGCGCAGCCCCGCAGCGACCTCGCCCTCGTCGGCGTCTACATGTTCCGCCCGGTGGTCCACGACGCCGTGCGCGCGATCAAGCCGTCGGCCCGCGGCGAGCTGGAGATCACCGACGCCCTGCAGTGGCTCATCGACGAGGGCCGCGACGTGCGCCCCCACCTGGTCACGGGCTACTGGAAGGACACCGGCCGGCTCGAGGACATGCTGGAGTGCAACCGCAAGGTGCTCGAGTCGGTCGAGCCGGTCGTGGCCGGCTCCGTCGACGCCGACAGCACCCTGATCGGCCGGGTCGTCGTGGAGCCCGGTGCGGTCGTCGAGCGCTCGGTGGTCCGCGGTCCGGCGATCATCGGCCGCGACACCGTGCTGCGCGACACCTACGTCGGCCCGTTCACCTCGATCTACTTCGGCTGCCTGCTCGAGGACACCGAGATCGAGCACTCGATCGTGCTCGAGCAGTCGACGATCCGCGGCGTGGGCCGCATCGAGGACAGCCTGATCGGCAAGGAGGTGGAGGTCTCGCCCTCCACCGCCCTGCCGCGGGCCCACCGCCTCATGCTGGGCGACCACAGCCGCGTGTCGATCGCCTAGCTCCCGTCGCGGGTCACGCCGCTGCCGGCCGGAGGGCGAGCGCCGGAGGGGCGAGCGCCCCCTCTCTGGGAGACTTGCCGCCATGCGCGTCTTCGTCACCGGCGGTGCCGGGTTCATCGGGTCCCACTACGTCCGTCAGGTCCTGACCGACGCCTATCCCGCCTTCGCCGGCGCGGAGGTGACGGTGTTCGACAAGCTCACCTACGCGGGCAACCTCGAGAACCTCGCGAGCGTGTCCGACTCGCCGCGCTACCGGTTCGTCCGGGGTGACCTGGTCGACGGGGCCCTGCTCGACCAGGAGCTGCCCGGGCACGACGTCGTCGTCAACTTCGCCGCCGAGACCCACGTCGACCGCTCGATCACCGGCGCGCAGGACTTCGTCGTCACCAACGTGCTCGGCGCCCAGACGCTGTTCGACGCGTGCCTGCGCGCCGGGACGCCGCGCGTGGTGCACATCGGCACCGACGAGGTCTACGGCTCGATCCCCGAGGGCTCCTGGACCGAGCAGGAGCCGCTGCTGCCCAACAGCCCCTACTCCGCGGCCAAGGCCGGCGCCGAGCTGCTCGCGCGGGCGTACGCCGTGACGTACGGCCTGCACATCTCGACGACGCGGTGCAGCAACAACTACGGGCCCTACCAGTTCCCCGAGAAGGTCATCCCGCTGTTCGTCACCAACCTCATCGACGGGCTCAAGGTGCCGCTCTACGGCGAGGGGCTCAACGTGCGCGACTGGCTGCACGTCGACGACCACTGCCGAGGCATCCAGCTCGTGGCCGAGCAGGGCGCGAAGGGCGAGTCGTACAACATCGGCGGCGGCCGGGAGATGAGCAACCGCGAGCTCACCGGCCACCTGCTCGAGGCGCTGGGCGCCGGCTGGGACATGGTCGAGCGGGTCGAGGACCGCAAGGGCCACGACCTGCGCTACTCGGTCGACCACTCCAAGCTCGCCAGGATGGGCTACGCCCCCCAGCACGGCTTCGAGGACGGGCTCGCCGAGACCGTCGCGTGGTACCGCGCGAACGAGGCCTGGTGGCGCCCGCTGAAGGAGCGCAGGTGACCCGCGACACGCTGGCCCTGCTCGTCACCGGCATGGGCGGCCAGCTGGCCAGCGACGTCGTCGACGTGGCCCGTCCGCTCGGCCCGACGCTGTTCCTCAAGGGGCTGACGTCGCGCGAGCTCGACATCACCGACCCGGGGGCCGTCAAGCACGCCGTGGCCGCCTGGAGCGACATGGTCCGCGCCGACAGCCCCGACTGCCGGGTCGTCGTGGTCAACGCCGCCGCCTACACGGCGGTCGACGCGGCCGAGGCCGACGAGGACCGGGCGTACGCCGTCAACGCGACCGGGCCGGCGCTGCTCGCCTCGGCCTGCGCGGCGCACGGCGCCCAGCTGGTGCACGTCAGCACCGACTACGTCTTCCCCGGCGACCGCGTCGGCGGCCCGCCGTACGACGTCGACGACGAGACCGGCCCGCGCTCGGCCTACGGGCGGACCAAGCTCGCGGGCGAGCTGGCGGTGCGCGAGCTGCTGCCGGACGCCTCCTGGGTGGTGCGCACCGCATGGGTGTACGGCGCGACCGGGGCGAACTTCGTCAAGACCATGGCGCGGCTCGAGGCCGAGCGCGAGACGGTCAGCGTGGTGGACGACCAGGCCGGCTCGCCCACCTGGAGCCGTGACCTGGCCCGCGGCCTGTGGGCGCTGGCCATGGAGGACGCGCCGCCCGGCACCTACCACTGCACGAACCGCGGCGCGACGACCTGGCACGGCTTCACGCAGGCGATCTTCGAGGAGCTGGGCGCCGACCCCGCCCGGGTCCTGCCGACCGACAGCGCGTCGTTCGCGCGTCCCGCGCCGCGGCCCGCCTACAGCGTGCTGTCGTCGCGGGCCTGGGACGCCGCCGGCCTGCCGCGGATGCCCGAGTGGCGGGCAGCGCTGGCCGAGGCGTTCCGCCTGTACGGGAGCGCCCTGCGCCCGCGGGGGTGAGGCTCACCGGAGGCTGCGTGACACGCCGGTCCGACGCGGCGTTGTCGACCGAACGTCAACGACCCGTCACAGTGGGCGCTCGACCGACCGCATCACTGTCCGGGAGTGCCTGTGCGCCGCCTGCTCACCTTCGCCCTGTCCGTGTCGGCCTCGGTCACCGTCGTGGTGGCCCTGCCGACGCCTCCCGCCACCGCCGCACCGCGCCCGGTCCCGTCGGGTCTGGAGCAGGTGCCGCTGACCGGCGCCGACCCGCGGGCGCTGCGCAGCCCGGCGCTGAGGGGCAAGCGCTTCTCGGTGATGGGCGTCACCTGGCGGTCCGATGCTGCCGTCGACGGCGTCGAGGTGCGGGTGCGCACGCACACCGGCGGGCGCTGGACGGCCTGGGAGGACGTCGAGGCCGACGGTGACGACGCGCCCGACGCCCGCACGGACGACGCCGGCCGCGGGCTGCGCAGCGGCACCTCGCCGATCTGGACCGGACCGTCGGACGGCGTGCAGGTGCGGGTCGACACCGTCTCGGGCGCCGTCCCGCGGGACGTGCGTGTCCAGCTCGTCGACCCCGGGACCTCACCCGCGGACGCCGACCCCGCCCCCTCGGGCTTCACCGCGCAGGCGGCCGGGCGCCCACCGATCATCACCCGCGCACAGTGGGGCGCCGACGAGTCGATCCGGCGCGGCACCCCCGAGCGCCTCGGCACCGTCAAGGTCGGCTTCGTGCACCACACGGCGAGCTCGAACGACTACTCGCCCGCCCAGGCGGCCGCGATGGTCCGCGGGATCTACGCCTACCACGTGAGGAGCAACGGCTGGTCCGACATCGGCTACAACTTCCTCGTCGACCGGTACGGCCGCGCCTACGAGGGACGCGCCGGCGGCATCGACCGCTTCGTGCTCGGAGCGCACACCGGGGGCTTCAACGTCGACTCCTTCGGCGTCTCGCTGCTCGGCGACTTCTCCACCGTGCCGCCGTCGCTCGCGACGATGGCCACCCTGTCCAGGGTCCTGGCGTGGAAGCTCGGGCAGGCCCACCGCGACCCGCGCGGCAAGGCCGTCCTGACCTCTGCGGGAGGCGGCACGTCGAAGTTCCGGGCCGGCACGGCGGTCACCTTCGACGTCGTGAGCGGCCACCGGGACGCCGGCAACACCTCCTGCCCGGGCGCGACGACGTACGCCCGGCTGCCTGCCCTGCGCACGTCCGTGGCGGCGGACCTCGGCGCCGCGCTGGTGAACCCCGTGCTCACCGGACCGCGCCGGGTCCGGGCGGGCACCCCGGGCGTCGTCGCGCTGCGCGCCGGCACGGTCGGCGGGCTGTCCTGGTCGGGCACGGTCACCCGGAGCGCCGCCGCGGGCAGTCCCGGCGTGCTGCTGCGCACGACGCGCGGCACCGGCGGCACGGCGTCCGTGAGCCTGGACCTGACCGATCCTGCCGGCCGCCCGGTGCGACCCGGCACCTACGTGCTGCGGCTGGACGGCGCGGCCGGAGGCGTCCAGCCGGTCGTCCAGACGGTGGTCGTCGAGGGCCCGGTGTGCCGCGGAGGCCCGCTCGAGCGGACCATCTGCCGGGCCCGGGCCGCTCGGGCGGCGGCGGGGCGCTAGGACAGGCCGCCCGGCCCCCCACGTGCGCCGCGGGCGAGGTCGTAGGCCGCACGGTGCCCGGCCGCCGACCGCTCCCAGGTGAACGGCGCCGCCTGCGCCCGGCGGACCGCCGGGTCCCCCGGGCGGTCGAGCACGTCAGCGAGCGCGGCGGCGAAGGCCGGCGGGTCGCCGACGGGGGCGTAGGTGACCGCCTCGCCGCCCACCTCGCGCAGGACGGGCAGGTCGCTGGCGACGACGGGGGTGCCCGCGGCGAGCGCCTCGAGGACGGTCAGCCCGAAGCCCTCGTCGCGGGAGGGGAGCACCAGCGCCGACGCCCCGGCCACCACCGCCCGCAGCGCCGGGTCGTCGAGGAAGCCGGGGGTCAGCGCGCTGCCCACCTCGACCTGCTCACCCCACCCCGGTGGGCCGACGAGCACCAGCGGAGGTGCCTCCGGCAGCAGGCGCACGGCGGCGAGCAGCGTGCGCAGGTCCTTGCGCGGCTCGAGCGTGCCGACGAACAGCAGGTAGGCCGACGGCAGCCCGAGCGACGCCCGCAGCGCCACGTCGGGCGGGGCAGCGGCTGCCCAGGCCGGGTCGACGCCGTGCGGGACCACGCGCACGGGGGTCGCCCCGAGCTCGCGGGCGTACGCCTCGCGCACCTGGTCGGCGACCGCCGCGCTCGGCGTCACCACCACGCTCGCGCGGCGCAGCGACCGGGGGACGAGCGCCCGGTAGCGGGCGCTCGCCGCGCTCACCGTCTCGGTCAGGCGCAGGAAGGCCAGGTCGTGCACGGTCACCACGCCGGCGGCCCGCCGCGTCGGCGGCAGCACGAAGTTGGTGGCGTGGAAGACGTCGAGCCGGCCGGTGAGCAGCTCGACCGGCGGCCAGGACGTGCGTGCCCAGGCCTCCTGCAGCGCCCGGGCCGGGACGGGCCGGGACCGGACCTGCACCCGTCCGGGCACGCGCAGGCCACCGCGTCCGCGCAGGGTGAACGCCGTCGCGACCAGCTCGTCCGGGCCCTGTGCGTGCCGGTCCCGGCTGAGCGCGTCGAGCAGGCTGGCGGTGTAGCGCCCGATGCCGGTGCGCACCCCGAGCAGCGGCGTGCAGTCCAGGCCGATCCGCACGCTCGCGCTCACCGGCTCGGCACCAGCCACCGCTCGAGCTCGCGGCGCGGGACGCTCCTGGGGGCGGCCCGCCGGCGCAGCATCGCCGGCAGCAGGCGCAGGAACGAGCCCATCACCCGCAGGCGCAGCAGCGTCGGGCGCACCGGTGGCGGCGTGCGTGCGCGCAGGGCCGTGCGGGCCGCGCGCAGCGCCATCGAGCCCGTGGTGAGCGGGTAGCGGCCGACCGCGGAGGCCGCCCGCCTCGCGGTGGCGTTCTTGACCAGCATGAGCAGCCGGTTGCGGTCGGTGTGGAAGACGAAGGTCGGCGACCACTCGACGGTGGTCGCCGAGTGCACGTGGCGCACCACGGCCGTCGGCTCGTAGCGCACCGCCCACCCGGCCGCCCGCAGCCGCCACGACAGGTCGGTGTCCTCGTAGTAGAGGAAGAAGTCCTCGTCGAACCAGCCGACGGCCCGGCCGGCCCCGGTCCGCAGCGCCACGGCGCACCCGCACAGGGCGAACACCTCGGCCGCGCTGTCGTACTGACCGGCGTCGACCTCCTGGTAGCCGCGGTCGGCGCCGTAGCCCGCCGTCAGCACGATCGACCCGGCGTTGTTGACGACGTCGACCGCGGGCGTGCCGGCGGGCACCGAGAAGCGCGCACCGGTCGGGTCCGGACCGGTGCGGAGCACGACCTGCCCGCCGTCCCAGGACAGGTGCACGTCCTTGGCGCGCTCCGCCGACCAGCGCACCTGCACCTGGTGCGGCCCGTCGCTGTCGGCGACCGGCACGAGCAGCTCGCCGGACGGTCGGGTCCACCAGCCGCGGTCCTCGCCGCTGCCCTCGGGGGCGTAGGTCAGGCGCTCCCACAGCACGCGCGCGGTCACGTCCTCCCCGTCGACGCGCACCGACGTGATCCGGACGCCGCGCTCGCGGCGGTCGGCCCCGCCCGCGACGACGGCGTCGGTGCGCAGCTGCAGCGGCAGGTAGCGCGGGGCGAACACCACCTTGCTGGTCACGGCGGCCAGGCGCTCGCCTTCGGGCGCGTCGAACGGAGCGAGCAGGTGCTCCAGCCAGTCGGGCTCGGGGACCGCGTCGTTGTTGAGCAGCACGGCGTACGGCGTCGTCACCGCGCGCAGGGCGACGTCGTTGCCGCCCGCGAAGCCGAGGTTGCGCGCGTTGCGCAGGACCCGCACGCCGGGGTGGTCGCGCGCGAGCAGCGCGAGCGAGCCGTCGGTGCTGGCGTTGTCGACGACCCACACCTCGTAGGCGAAGGCCGTCCGCTGGCGGGCCAGCGCCGTCAGGCAGGCGCCGAGCAGGTGCGCGCCGTTCCAGTTGACGACGACGACGGTGGCCAGGGGCACGCCGACGACAGTAGGGGCCGGGCGCTGACCCGGCGGCTAGCCGGCGCGGCGGTGCGAGCCGCCCGTGCCGGCGCCCACCGGCTGGGGTGCCTGGGGCGGGGTGGCCACGCGCTCGGACAGCTCGACCGGCGCCGTCCGGCTGGGGTCGAGCTGGCCGAAGCGCAGCTTCTTGGTGTGCTCGAGGGTGTCCTCGATGAGCGCGCGGTTGGTGCGCAGCAGGTCGCCCAGGATGCCGACGATCACCGACATGAAGCTCATGACGAGCAGGACGGTGCCGACGAGCAGCGACTGCAGGTGGTTGCCCTCGTCGCCGACGGCCTTGAGGACCGCGTAGCGCACGAACGGGACCAGCCCGAGCACACCGAACAGCGCCGCGAAGAAGCTGAAGATGACGTACGGCTTGTACATGATGTAGGCGCGCACGATGGCCGCCGCCGACTTCAGCACGTGCTGGTAGGTGCTCGAGAACAGCCGCGACTCGCGCGTCTTGGGGTTGGTGCGGATCGGGATGCTCTCGATGGCCAGCTTCTTGTTGCCGGCCTGGATGATCGTCTCCATGCAGTAGCTGAAGCGCGTGATCGTGTTCAGCAGCATGAGCGAGTCGCGCGAGTAGGCGCGGAAGCCGCTGGCCGCGTCGGGCAGGTCGGTGCTCGCGGCCCGGTTGACGATGCGGCTGCCGAGCTTCTGCAGCAGCACCTTCGGGCCGGAGAAGTGCTCGACCAGGTGCACCTGGCGGTCGGCGATGACGATGTCGGCGCGGCCGGCGAGGATCGGCTGCACCAGGTCGGCGATGCGCTCCTGCGGGTACTGGTTGTCGCCGTCGGTGTTGACCAGGATGTCGGCGCCGAGCTCGAGCGCCCGCTGGACCCCGTCGTGGAAGGACCGGCCCAGACCCCGGTTGCGGGCGTGCCGGACGAAGTGGGTGACGCCGTGCGCGCGGGCGACCTCGACGGTGCGGTCGGTCGAGCCGTCGTCGACGATCAGGACGATGATCTCGTCGATGCCGGGGATCGACGTCGGGATCGACGACAGGACCGCCGGGAGCGTCTCCTCCTCGTTGAGGCAGGGGACCTGGACCACTAGGCGCACGGACGACCTCTTCTCTGTGAGCTCACCAGGCTAGCGAGCGGGCGCTCAGACCTTGGTCGCCCAGACGATCGTCCAGGGGTACGGCGAGGCGACCTTGCGCACGTTGGCGACCTGCGAGACGAAGCGCTGGAACCCCGCGCCCGTCCAGTGGTTGAGGTGGCCGGGAGTGTTGCCCAGGTCCTTGAGGTAGCGGCCGGTGAGCAGGTTCGACCCGCGGAAGAACGGCTCGTGCGGGACCGACAGCAGCAGGTGGCGCGACGTGACGCGGGCCAGCTCGCGCAGGCCGGCGTCGGGGTCGCGCAGGTGCTCGAGGACCTCGACGCAGACCACGAGGTCGAACTGCTCGTCGCGGAAGGGCAGCCGCTCGGCGTCGCCGTGCAGGTAGTGCGGCCCCGGCCGCGTCCGCCACTCCTCGCGCAGGCCGGCGTCGGGCAGGTCGAGCCCGACGCAGGTGCCGAACCGCTGCTGCATCTTCAGGCTGATGACGCCCTCGCCGGCGCCCACCTCGAGCGGCCGGGTCGCCGGCCGGGTGTCGGCGGCGATGTCGCCCACCATCGCGTCGAGCCGGGTGACGAAGCGCTCCGTCAGCCACTTGATCGCCGGGTTCTTGGCGGTGTACTTCTTCGTGTGGTTGCCGATCACCACACCGGGTGTCTCGGGCGCAGTCGTCATGGCCCGCAGGCTAGCGCGCAGACCCGCCTAGGCTCGGGAACGTGAGACCGTCCCCGGCAGTCGGTCGCGCTGCCGGTCGCGTCGTCCGCGTGCTGTTCGTGCTGGTCGCCGTCGGTCTGCTGCTCCTCGCGCTGCGCGACCAGGGACCGGAGGCCCTGCGCGTCGCCGGCCAGGTCGGCCTCGCCGCCGCGGCCGCCAGCACCGCCGCCGTCCTGCTCGGGCTGCTCGCCAGCGCCCTGGTGTGGCGGGCCCTGATGGCCGACCTCGGCACCCGGCTCGGGCTGCGGGCCGCGCTGCACGTGTTCTTCCTCGGCCAGCTCGGCAAGTACGTCCCGGGCAGCGTCTTCGCGGTGGCCGCGCAGATGGAGCTCGGCCGGGCGCACGGCGCCCCCCGCAGCCGGACCGGCACCGCCGGCCTGCTGTTCCTGGGCGTGCTCGTCGGCGCCGGCCTGCTCGCCGCGGCCGTGGCCCTGCCGCTCACCAGCCCCGAGGCCCTGCGGTCGTACGCCTGGGTGCTGCTCGTCCTGCCGCTGGGCGCCGTCGTGCTCGCACCGCCGGTCCTCACCCGCCTGGTCGGCCTGCTCCTGCGCACCCTGCGGCGGGAGCCGCTCGACCGGCCGCTGTCGGCCCGCGCCGTCGCGGCCGCCGTCGGCTGGGCGCTGGTGATGTGGGCGGCGTACGGCGTGCACCTCTGGCTGCTCGTGCGCCCGCAGGACGTCGAGGCCGGCAGCTCGCTGCTGCTGCTGAGCACCGGGGCGTACGCCCTGGCCTGGACGGCCGGCTTCCTGGTCGTGGTGGCGCCGGCCGGGGCGGGCGTGCGCGAGCTGGCGCTCGTCGTCGCGCTCGCGCCCGTCCTGGACCGGACCGGCGCGCTGGCCGTCGCGGTCCTGAGCCGCGTCCTGATGACCCTGGGCGACCTCGCCTGGGGCCTGGTGGGCGCTGCCCTGAGCCCGAGGTCGCGGCGCACGGCGCAGGTCAAGGCGGAGGGGACGTCGGCCGATGCATGAGGGGCCGCCCGCCTTCACAGGAGACGCCCCATGCCCTCCCCCCGCCGCTCCGCCTGGGCCGCCCTCGCCGGCCTGATCGGCTCGCTCGCCCTCACCGCCGTCGCTCCGGCGGCTCCGGCAGCCGCCGACGAGGTCGTCGCGCGGCCGGTCGACGGGGTCTTCCGGATCTCGGGACACGGCTGGGGCCACGGCCGCGGCATGTCCCAGTGGGGCGCGCAGGGCGCGGCCAGCCGCGGGGTGAGCGCCGAGCAGATCGTCAGCACCTACTACCCGGGCACCGCCCGCGCGGTCCTGCCGTCCGCCCCCATCCGCGTCCTGCTCTCGGGCGACGAGGGCAGGGACACCGAGGTCGTCGCCGCGCCGGGCCTCACCGTCAGCGACGCGGCCCGGGGCCGCTCCGAGCCGCTGCCGACCGGCGTCGACCGCTGGCGCGTCACCGTCGACGCCGCCGGCCTGCACCTGCAGGGCCGCAGCGGCGGGACCTGGCGGCCGCACGCCCTGGGCGGCGCGACGACGACGGCCGGACCGCTGCGCTTCGACGGCCCGGGCCTGGTGCGCGTCGCCCTCCCCGGCGGCTCCGTCCGCGACTACCGCGGCACCGTCTCGGCCGTACGGGCCTCCGCGAGCGCTCTGCAGACCGTCGTCGCGCTGCCCCTCGAGGACTACCTGCTGGGGGTGGTCCCGCGCGAGTCCTCGCCGTCGTGGCGGCCCGCCGCGCTCGAGGCCCAGGCCATCGCCGCCCGGTCGTACTCCGCGCACAAGCGGGCCCGGGTGGCCGGCCGGGGCAGCTACGACATCTGCGACACCACCACGTGCCAGGTCTTCGGCGGCACGGCCGTCTCCACGCCCGCCGGCGTGCGCACCGAGCTCGAGCACGCGAGCACGACGGCGGCGGTCCGCGCGACCGCCGGGGTCGTGCGCACCTACGGCGGAGTGCCGATCCTCGCCGAGTTCAGCAGCAGCAACGGCGGCTGGTCGACGGCGGGTCACGTCCCCTACCTGCGCGCCGCCCGCGACGACTGGGACGGCGCCCTGCCCAACCGCGTGCACTCCTGGACGGCCTCGCTGCCGGTCGCCGACCTCGAGCGCGCCTTCCCCGCCGTGGGGACCCTGCAGCGCCTGCGGGTCACCACCCGTGACGGCAACGGCGAGTGGGGCGGACGGGTGCGCACGGTCGTGCTCGAGGGCGTCAGCAGCACCGGCGCCGCCACGCGCGTCACCACCACGGGCGCGGGGGTCTACGCCGCCCGGCGGTGGCCGGCGTCCCGGGACGGCCTGCGGTCGTCCTGGTGGCGCGTGGTGCCGACGGCTCCCGCCCCCACGGCTCCGACGGCACCGGCCCCGCCCAAGACGGCCCCGCCCGTGACGACTCCGCCCGTGACGCCCCCGGCTCCGACGACCCCGCCCGCGCGCCCGAGCAGCCTCATCGTGGCCTCGACGAAGGCCCCGGTGCTCGGGCGGTCGTCCGCCCGCGCCCGGACCGGCACGCTCTACGCGGCCTTCCGCAACACCGGACGGTCCGCGTGGCCGCTGCGCAGCCTGCAGGTCGTGCGCACGGCGCCGGTCGGGGGAGCCGACCCGCTCGCCCCCGCCGCGGGCGCGGTCCGGCTGCGTCCGGCCCGCACCGGCGCGACGAGCATCGCCCCGGGCGAGACCGTGACGCTCACGGTGGCGCTCGACGCGGCCCGGGTGCGCCCCGGCACCTACGCCCGCGCGTACCAGCTGCGCCTGGGCACAGGGCCCGGCTTCGGTGTGACGGCCCGCTGGCAGGTCACAGTACGGCGGTGAGGCTCGCGGTCGTCCTGGAGCAGTGCCTGTCGCCCGTGCCCGGAGGCACCGGCCGCTACAGCCGCGAGATCGCGGTGGCGCTCGCCCGGACGACCGGACCGCAGGACGAGGTCGCCGGGGTCGTCGCCTGGCACCGCGACACCGGCGCCGCCCGCGTCCCGGGTGTGCGCGGGCCGCACCGCCTGCCCCTGCCGCGCCGGGCCCTGGTCGCCGCGTGGGAGCGCGGGCGGGGTCCGCGGGTGCGCGCCGACGTCGTGCTCGCTCCGACCCCGCTGTGGCCCGGACCCGGCGGCCCGCCGTCGGTCGTCGTCGTCCACGACGCGGTGCCGTGGACCCACCCCGAGACGCTGACCGCCCGCGGCGCGCGCTGGCACCGCAGGGTGGTGACGAGCGCCGCCCGGTCCGCGGCCCTGGTCGTCGTCCCGACCTCGGCCGTGGCCGACGAGCTGGCCCGCCACCTGCCGCTGCGCGAGGTGCTGGTGGTGGGGGAGGGCGTGTCGTCGGAGCTGGCGGTGCCCTCCGACGCGCGGCTGCGGGCAGCCCGGCTGGCGCTGCCCGACCGCTTCCTGCTGACGGTGGCGACGCTCGAGCCCCGCAAGGGCCTGGACGTGCTCCTGCAGGCCCTCGCCGAGCCGTCGGCCCCGGACCTGCCGCTGCTGTGCGCCGGTCAGCCGGGGTGGGGCGGGCAGGACCCGCGGGCCCTGGCCGCCGCGGCCGGGCTGCCGGCCGAGCGCGTCCGGCTGCTCGGCCGGGTCGACGACGCCGACCTGGCGGTGCTGCTCGACCGGGCCACCGCCGTGGTCGTGCCCAGCCGCGCCGAGGGGTTCGGCCTGCCGGTGCTGGAGGCCATGGCCGCCGGCACCCCGGTGGTCACCAGCGACGCGCCGGCCCTGGTCGAGGTGGGCGGCGGGGCGACGAGGGTGAGCCCTCTGGTCCCGGCCGAGCTCGCCACCGCGCTGCACGAGGTGGTCTCGGACGCCGACGTGCGCGGGCGGATGGCGGCGGCCGGCCGGGCCCGGGCGGGCGCATTCAGCTGGGGCGCGGCGGCCGAGCGGCTGTGGGCCGCGGTGCGGGCGGTGCACTCCGGCCGGCCCGCCGTCTGAGCGCCGACGTCGGGGGCGACGTCGGGCCGGGAGCTCAGGTCGTGGTGACCCGGCGGCAGCCCAGGTAGGTGTGCCGACCGGGCGTGCCCGCCGCGTTGAGCGACCAGGCGCACACCGTGTGGGTGCCGGCGGCCACGGCGACGCGTGCGGTGAACCCGTGCGCCGCTCCGTACGCCGGGTGGCTGCGCGCCACCCCGGCGTGCCCGCGCGTGGCGAGCAGGTCCGCCTTCTTCGTGCCGTCGACGTAGACGTGGACGCGGTTGGCCGCCCGGGTGTCGGGGTCGAGGGCCCACCCGGCGACGTCGACGGCGCCGGGCACTGCCCGCACGCCCTCGAGCGCGCCCTTGGCGTCGTGCTCCACCACCACGCTGCGGCAGCCCAGGCGGACGTTGCCGCCCGGACCGGCGGCGTTCAGCGCCCACAGGCACACCGAGCGCGTGCCGGCGGCGAGCTTCAGCGCCGCCGACCGGACGCCGTGGGCGGGCCCGTAGCCCGGGTTGCGGCTCGCGAGCTCGGGACGCGCGACGTCGGCGAGCGGCTCGGCGACCTTGCGGCCGTCGACGTACAGGTGGGTGCGCACCGCCCGGGCCGTGTCGGGGTCGATCGCCCAGCCGGTCGCGACGACGCCGCCGGGACCGGAGACGACCCGCTCCAGCGCGCCGAACGGGGCGTGGCGGACGACGACGGGCTTGCAGCCGAGGACCACGGCGCGGCCCGCCGTTCCGCGGGCGTTGGCGGCCCGCAGGCAGACGGTGTGCCGGCCCTCGGACAGCGTCAGGGCCGTACGCACGCCGTGCCGGGGACCGTAGGCGCGGTGGGAGCGGGCGACGTCGGGCCGGTCACCCGTGGCCGGCACCTCCTTGACGACCTTCCCGTCGACGAGCACGGCGGTGGTGATCGCGCCGGCGGTGTCCGGGTCGAGGGCCCAGCCGGTGACGGTGACACCGCCGATGCCGCTCGTCACCGCCTCCAGCGTGCCGATCGGCGTGTGCCGGACGGTGACGCTGTGGCAGCCCAGCCGGGCGTTGCGACCGGGCGTGCCGGCGGCGTTCAGCCCGTAGGCGCAGATCGAGTGGGTGCCCTCGGAGAGCCGGAGCTCGGCGCGGTAGCCGTGGGCGCGGCCGTACGCGGACAGCCCCGCGGGCAGGTCCGTGCGGGGCAGGTTCGCCCGGACCTGCGCGGCGAAGCGGCCGTCGACGTACAGGTGCATGCCGAGCGCGACCGCCCGGTCGCGGTCCACCGACCAGCCGGAGACGACGACCTTGCCCGGTGTCGGGACGTGCGCGTCCAGCACGCCGGTGGGGTCGTGCCGCACCAGCACGGACGTGCAGCCCAGGCGCCGCGCGACGCCGGGCGTGCCGGTGGCGTTGCGCGCGACGGCGCACACCGTGTGCGTGCCCTCGGGCACGGTCAGGGCGACCCGGAAGCCGTGCGACGTGCCGTGACCGGGGGACCTGCCGGCGAGGTCGGGCCGGGGCACGGACGCGCGGGTGACGGTCAGGGGCCTGCCGTCGAGCGTGAGGTCGACGGCGATCGGTCGGGGAACGTCGGGGTCGAGGGCCCAGCCCGTGGCGACGACGCCGCCGGGGCCCTGCACGACGCTGCTCAGGGCGCCGGTGGGCGAGTGCGTGACGGTGACCGAGGAGCAGCCGAGCAGGGCGTTGGTCCCCGCCGTGCCGGGGGCGTTGAGAGCGTGGACGCACACCTTGTGCGCTCCCTCGGCCAGGGTGAGCCGCAGGTCGTAGCCGTGCGCGCTCCCGGTCCCCGGGTGGGCGGCGGCGACGTCGCTGCGGCGCAGGTCGGCCGTCGCCGCGGTCGCCCAGGCCCCGTCGACGTAGACGTGCACGCGCACGGGGTCGGTCGTCTCGGCGTCCAGGGCCCAGCCCCGCACGGCGACCGTGCCCAGCGCCGAGCGCACGGACTCCAGCTCGCCGTACGGCACCGGGGGCTTGGGGAACAGCGCGAGCCACGACGAGCGGCCGAAGACGCCGTCGTCCTCCAGGCCCTGCGAGCGCTGGAAGGCGGCGACCGCCGCCGCGGTCGCGGGTCCGTAGTGGCCGTCGACGGTCAGCCCCAGCGGGCGCTGCACGGCCTCGACCGCGGCACCCGAGGAGCCCTTGCGCAGCGTCGTCGAGCCGTGCTTCGCGAGCACCCGCAGGTTGTCCCGCTCGGCGACCGGGATGATCGCGGGCACGGGGGCCGGTGCCGGCGTCGGCGCGGGCGTGACCGGGACGGCAGGTGCGGCGCCGGCGGGACCGTGGTCGACCGGGGCCACGGTGCCGTCGTAGAACGAGGTCACCTTGCGCGCGCCGTTCCACCCGAACGAGAAGTGCACGTGGTCGGTGTGCGGGCTGGCGCCGGTGTAGGGCTGCCACCCGGCGCCCGGCTGGTAGGCCTTGAAGATCTTCTTGTTCCAGATGACGTACATGATCCCGAGGCGGCGCAGGTTGGCCCGCGCGTTGCCGTGGCGGTCCGTGGCCATCAGCCAGGTGAGCAGCTCGTCCACCTCGGCGACGTGCCGGGGGTTGCTGGCGCTGACCCCCCAGTCCCAGGCGCGGCCCTCCTTGTGCTCGCTGGCCGCGCCGACGCCGCAGTCGCGGACGATCCCCAGGCTGGTGGTGTCGCGGTAGGCGTTGAGCACCATCGTCGAGAAGGCGCGCACGCCCGGCTTCGCGACCGGGTCGCAGGTCCGCTGGCCCACGAAGGGCTGGTAGGCCTCCACCGCGGCCGGCAGGGACGACGGCGTCGGCGGCGGGGTCGCCAGCGCCGGCACGGCACCGGGCAGCAGCACGGCCAGGACCGTCAGGACGACCGCGCCGAGGCGGCCCGTCCGCCGGACGCGGACGGGGCGGGCCGTGGCGGCGCGGGCGTTGTCCATGCAGGGAGCTCCAAGCATCGGTGGCAGCGTTCCGATGGGGTCGTCGGGGCGCCACCCGCAGCGCTTGAGGCTTAGGGCCACCTCATTTGCCGGAAGAAGGCAAACCACCGAATCTACTCGTCGTCAGTGCGCCTCTGCAGCGGCGACACGCCGACGACGTCGTTGCAGAGGGAGAGCACGGTCGCCGTCCGGATCGCGGACGACGTGCCGGGCAGGGTGACGTCGACCTCCGAGGCCTCGGTGCAGGCACCGTCCCGACCGCTCGCGACCACGAACGACACGCTCGTGCCGCGGCTCAGCGTCACCGGAGCAGGGCGCACGTCGGCGAGCCCGTGGCCGCCGCGGTCCACCGTGACGGACAGCGGCGCGCCGTCGGCACCGAGCAGGCGCAGGGTCGGGTAGCCCTCGAGCTGGCAGTCCGGGCCGTCGGTGCGGACCACGAACACCTCCTCGACGTGCTGGGGGAGCACCAGGGTGTCGGCGTCGACGACGGACAGGTCCGCCACCCGGCAGGGCGGCTGACCGACGGGCGCTGCCGACTCGCGGGCGGGCAGCGGTGAGAGCGGGTCCTGCGGCGCGACGACCCCCGGCTCGCCGTCCGTGCCCGTCGCCGAGGGGGCCGGCCCCGTCGGCGCGGGGGAGCCCGACGCCGTCCCGGCCGGGCTCGAGGACGCCCGCGCGGTCGCCGAGGAGCTGGCGGAGGCGCTCGGCCCGGCGCTGCCCGACGCTCCGGGCTCGCCCGCGGGATCGGCGTCACCGCAGCCCGCCAGAGCGAGGGTCAGCAGGGCGACGACGGCGGCGCGGCGCGGCACGGCGCTGAGAGTAGGACCCCGGCAACAGACGGTCGCCACTCGGGTCCCGCAGCGCAGGGCCGGCCGGGGGAGGTCCCCTACACTCCGGCCCGGTCGTCGCCGCTCCCGGAGCGCGGTCGTGCACACCCGCGACGCCCCGACCGCACGACACGAACACACACGAACGCACACATGGACGGAGGCGTCGGTGAGGCTGCCCGTGCGCGCACAGCGATGACCGGGCCCCTCCCGGCGACACCTGCGGGCCCCCGGCAGGTGGCGCGGCGGGCAGCGGAGCGCGCGCTGCCGCCGGGCACGCCGCGCCGCGACGTCGCCCGGGCGGCCTGGCAGTCGGTGCGCGAGCTGCGCGCGACCACGCACCGGCTCCGGCAGGTGTGGACGCTGCCGGGCCTCGTCGAGGCGGGGCCGCCCTCGTACGCGCGGTGGCGGCGCTCCCACGACGCGAGCCGGTCCGAGCTGGCGCAGCAGCGCGAGCAGTCGCGCACGGCGGCGCAGCAGCCGGCGGTGCTCGTCGTCGTCCTCGCCGGAGGTGCGGACAGCGGCCCCGCGCTCACCGCCTCCCTCGACAGCGTGCGCCGGCAGAGCTGGACGCACTGGCGTCTCGCGGTGGCGCTGCCGTCCGCCGCTGTCGAGGTCGAGGCCGGACCCGACGTCGCCGTGCACCCGGCAGGCCCCGGCGGGCAGGCGGCGGCCGTCGGCGCGGCGGTGGCCGCGGCCGGCACCGACTTCGTGGTGCTGCTGGAGGCCGGGGACACCCTCGCGCCCGACTGCCTCTACTCCGTGGCGCTCGCGTCGCACCGCGACCCGCTGGTCGACCTCGTGGTCTGGGACGACGACCTCGTCGTCGAGGGCCGGCGCACCGATCCGCGCTTCCGGCCGTCGTGGTCGCCGGACCTGCTCACCGGCGCCGACTACGTCGGCCGCAGCTTCGCCCTGCGCTGCAGCCGCTTCACGCACGCGGGCGGGCTGCGCGACGGCTTCGGCGACGCGGCGACCTGGGACCTGCTGCTGCGCGCCGACCTGCCCGCCGAGCGGGTGGCCCGGGTCCCCCGGGTCCTGGGCCACGTCGCGCGCCGCCCCGACCTGGCCGGTCCCGAGGGCGTGCGGGCGGTGCAGGAGCACCTGGACCGCGCGGGCCTGGCCGCGACCGCGGTGGCCGCCGGCCAGGGGGTGCGCACGTCCTGGTCGCTCGACCAGCAGTGGCCGACAGTCACCGTGGTCATCCCCACCCGGCACAC
>CADCUB010000007.1 GCA_902805775.1 uncultured Frankineae bacterium
GCGCTGCCGGGCGGCGCGGCCTTCGGCACGTTGGTGCACGAGGTGCTCGAGGTCGTCGACACGTCCGCCCCGGACCTGGCCGCCGAGCTGCTGCTGCGCTGCCGGGAGGCGGTCGGTGCGCGGCTGGCGGCCGTCGACTCCGCGGCGCTGTCCGAGGCGCTGCTGCCCGTGCTGCGCACCCCGCTCGCCGACGGTCCGGACCTGGCGGGCATCGCGCCGGCCGACCGGCTCGCCGAGCTCGCCTTCGAGCTCCCGCTGTCGGGCGGTGACCGCCCGACGGTCGGGCAGGCCCGCCTGGGCGAGGTCGCCGCGCTGCTGCGCGCGCACCTGCCGGCCGACGACGTGCTGGCGCCGTACGCGGACCTCCTGGAGCGGGTGGACGCACCGCCCCTGCGGGGCTACCTCACCGGGAGCATCGACGCGGTGCTGCGGCTGCCCGGGCCGCGCTACGTCGTCGTCGACTACAAGACCAACCGCCTCGCGCCGGGCGAGCTCACGGCGGCGCACTACTCCCGTGCGGCGATGGCGGCCGAGATGCTGCGCGCCCACTACCCGCTGCAGGCGCTGCTCTACGCCGTCGCGCTGCACCGCTTCCTGCGCTGGCGTCAGCCGGGCTACGACCCCGAGCGCCACCTCGGCGGCGTGCAGTACCTGTTCGTGCGCGGCATGGTGGGTCCGCAGACACCGCCGGGGTGCGGCGTCTTCGACTGGCGGCCGCCGGCTGCGCTCGTCCTCGCCCTGTCCGACCTGCTGGCGGGGTCGTGAAGGTGCGACAGGCGAGCGGCGCGCTCGCGGTCTTCGCCGAGGCTGGGGTGCTGGCGCCCGCCGACGTCCACGTGGCCCGGCGGCTCGGCGAGCTGGCGCGCGAGGCCGACGAGGCGGTGCTGCTCGCGACCGCGCTGGCCGTGCGGGCAGTGCGGTCGGGATCGACCTGCCTCGAGCTCGCCCGTCTGCGCGACGTGACGGTCGACGAGGAGCAGGACCCGGCCGACCTCGACGCGCTGCCCTGGCCGGAGCCGGACGTCCTCGACCGCGCGCTGCGCCGCAGCCCGCTGGTCGTCGGCGCGCCCACCGGTGGTCTGCGACCGCTCCGGCTCGTCGACACCGACGCCGGGACGCTGCTCTACCTGGACCGCTACTGGCGCCAGGAGCAGGCGGTCCGCGACACGCTCGCCGACCGGGCGGTGGAGCCGCCGGCGGTCGACCTCCCGCAGGTGCAGCAGGGACTGCAGCGGCTGTTCGGGAGCGCGTCCGCACCCGACCGGCAGCGGGTCGCCGTCGCGATGGCCGCGACGCGGTGGACGACCGTGCTCGCCGGCGGTCCCGGGACCGGCAAGACGACCACCGTCGCGCGCGTGCTCGCGCTGCTGCACCGACCCGGGCTGCGCATCGCCCTGGCCGCACCGACCGGCAAGGCCGCCGCCCGGCTGCAGGAGTCGGTGCGTGCGCAGGCCGCCGAGCTCGGACTGCCGCCCGACCTGACCGCCGTGACGCTGCACCGCCTGCTCGGCTGGCGCCCCGACAGCCGCACCCGCTTCCGCTACGACGCCGCCGACCGGCTGCCCTACGACCTGGTGGTCGTCGACGAGACCTCGATGGTGTCGCTGACGATGATGGCGCGCCTGCTCGAGGCCGTACGGCCCGACGCCCGGCTGCTGCTCGTCGGCGACCCCGACCAGCTCACCTCCGTCGACGCCGGTGCGGTGCTGGCCGACCTCGTCGCCCGTCCGGTCACCGGCCCGCCCGACCCGGTGCTGGCGCAGCTCGTCGGCGCGGACCTCACGGCGGCGGACGACCCGGCCGAGGCGGGGCTGACCCCGACCGAGCACGACCGGCTGCGCAACGGCATCGTCCGGCTCAGCCGGGGTCGTCGCTTCGGCGGGACCATCGCCGCGCTCGCGGTCGCCGTGCGGGAGGGACGGGCCGACCGCGTCCTCGACCTGCTGCGCAGCGGCAGCGAGGACGTGTCCTTCGTCGAGGACGGCGACGCCGGCGCTGTGCAGCGCGACGTCGTCACCGCCGCGACGGCCCTGACGCGGGCCGCCCGGGCCGGCGACGTCGACGGCGCGCTCGCCCGCCTCGAGGACCACCGCCTGCTCTGCGCCCACCGGCACGGACCGCACGGCGTCGCCCACTGGGACCGCCGTGCGCTGTCCTGGGTCGCGACCGCGCTCGGGGAGCCGCTGCACGCGGCGGCCTGGTACCCCGGGCAGCCGCTGCTGGTCACCCGCAACGACCACGAGGCCAAGGTCTACAACGGGGACACGGGGGTCGTCGTCGACCGTGGCGGTCTGCTGGCCGCCTTCGCCCGGGGGAGCACGCCCGTGCTGCTCCACCCCAGCCGTCTCGCGGACGTGCAGACGGTGCACGCCATGACGATCCACCGCAGCCAGGGCAGCCAGTACGACACCGTCTCCGTCGTCCTGCCGCCGACCGCGTCGTCCCTGCTGACCCGCGAGCTGCTGTACACGGCGATCACCCGCGCCCGTCGGCACGTGCGGGTGCTCGGGACGGAGGAGTCGGTGCGTGCGGCGGTCGGCCGTCAGGTGCTGCGGGCGAGCGGGCTCCGTCGGGTCGTGCTCACCTGAGCCCGGCGGGCCCTCAGGCGGCCGGCAGCCCCCGGACCGGCAGGAGCTCGACCTCGGTGCCGGCGAGGTCGGAGTGCAGATCGCGCCAGAGCTGGTAGTCGCTGGGCCGCAGCTCCGCCCGCGGCCGGGCGATGGCCACCAGGACGCGCTGCGAGGTCTGGACCAGGATCGACACCAGGTTGCGCCGCCCGGCGTCGTCCCACTCGTCGGCCATGCCCTGCAGCTCGAGGCAGACCTCGCCGTCGAGCAGCAGGACGGCGTCGCCGTCAGCCATCGGAGCGTCGGTGTAGACGCGCAGCGCGGCGTCCTCGCCGTCCCTGCCGGTGTCGTCCGCGTGTCGTGTGAGCGTCATGCGAGCAGTCTCGGGCGGTCGAGCGGGGCGTCGGCCGTTGTCCACAGGACCGCCGTCGGTGCCACGGAGAGCCGGCGAGGACTGGACGACGGTCGGCTCGTGCGTCCGGCCGACACCGCGCGGGCAGACCCGGGGTCATGAGCCGTCCCCTGGTCCTGCTCGACGTCGACGGCGTGCTCAACGCCGTCCCGCTGTGGGGCGGCTCGGACGCCTGGTCGGACTGGCGCACCGGCCGCGCCGCTGCGGAGGGGCGGGAGTTCCCCATCACCTGGTCGCCGACCGTCGTGCAGGCCGTGCGGTCCTGGCGCGAGCGGGCGGACGTGCAGTGGCTGACCACGTGGGGCCACTCCGCCAACTCCTCCCTGCGCCACCTGCTCGAGCTGCCCGAGCTCCCGGTCGCCGGGACGTACGACGACGAGGAGGGGGCAGCAGGCGATCCCGACGCGACCGGCCCGACCCACGCCGCCGTGGCCCCCGCTGCACCGGACCGGCTGACCGGCCGGTGGTGGAAGTTCGACGTCGTGCGCCGCCTCGTCCGGTCGGAGCCGGGACGCCCCGTCGTCTGGCTCGACGACGACCTCGCCGGGCAGTCCGACGTGCGGGCGTGGATGCGCGCCGAGACCGACTGCCTGCTGGTCGCCCCCGACCCGGACTCCGGCCTGACGGCCGGCCAGCTCGCGGCGGTGGAGGACTTCCTCGACGCCCACCTGTGACGCTCGTCACAGGTGCATCCAGGGCTCGATCGCCGGCCGTACTCCCTCGCGCACCGACCGGTGCGACCCCGAACGCGAGGAGCACGCCTCATGACCCGAGCCCTGACCGCCCTCGGCGCCGCCGGCGCCGTCGCCCTCCTGCCGCTCGCGCTCGCTGCGCCCGCCGTCGCGCAGACCGCCGGCGCCGAGGTCCGCGTCCTGCACGGCATCCCGGGCACCCCGGTGGACGTCTACGTCAACGGCGAGCGCGCGCTGGACGACTTCGCGCCGGGCACGACCACGGACGACCTGGCGCTGCCGGCCGGGTCGTACGAGGTCGCCGTCTTCCCCGCGGACGCGGCCGACGGCAGCGGCACGCCCGTCATCGGCCCGGTCGACCTGGCCGTGCCCGCCTCCGGCAACGTCAGCGCCATCGCCCACCTGGACGCCGAGGGGACGCCGACGATCACGCCGTTCGTCAACGACACCAGCGCCGCTGCGGCCGGCTCCGGCCGCGTCGTCGTGCGCCACACGGCCGCGGCCCCCGCCGTCGACGTGCTCGTGGGTGGCTCGCCCGCCCTGACCAACCTCACGAACCCGAACGAGGACAGCGCCGAGCTGCCCGCCGGCACGATCAGCGCCTCGGTCGCCGCCACCGGCACCACCGAGCCCGTGATCGGCCCGGCCGACGTGCCGGTCGTCGCCGGGCAGGCGACGATCGTCTACGCCATCGGCTCGCTCGAGGACTCGACCCTCGGCGTGCTGGTGCAGACCGTCCCCCTCTCGGGCGGGGACGGGCCCGCGGGCGTGCCGGCCGGCTCCGGCGGCCTGGTCGACCAGGGCGGCCTGCCGACCGGCGTCCTGCTGGCCACCGGCCTGGGCCTGGCCGTCGCGCTCGGTGGCGGCACCGCCCTGGCCCGGGCGCGCCGCCAGCAGTAGGCCACGGACGCCCGCACACCCCGCCGGTCAGGACGAGGAGGCTGCGACGTGAGACGTGCCGTGCTCGCCGTCGTCGCCGGACTCGTCCTGGCCGGCGGTGCACCCGCCGGGTGGCTGCTGTCGCAGGGGGACGGCGGTCAGTTCGGCACGGCTGCCGCACAGGACCTGCGCGCGGCGGACTCCCCGCAGCCGACCCTCCTGCAGCCGGCCCTCCCTCGGCCGGCTGCCCCTCGGCCGGTCCCCACCGGTCGCGCGACCGCGGTCCCGGACCCTGCTCCGCTCGCGCGACCGGTGGGGACCCGCTCGGCCCGGCTGCCCGACGTCGTCGCCCCCCGCGACCCGCCCGTCGCGGTGCACCTGGCCGGCCGGACGGCGCCCCTCGACGCCGTCGGGCTGGACGGCGACCGGCAGGTCGTCGTGCCCGACGACGTGCGCCGGGCCGGCTGGTACGCCGCCGGACCGCAGCCCGGCGACCGCGCGGGCTCGGCGGTCCTCGTCGGGCACGCCGACGACGCCGAGCAGGGCCTGGGCACCTTCGCCGCCTTGCGCGCGCTGCCCGCCGGTGCTGAGGTCGTCGTCCGCACCGCGTCCGGTCGCGACCTCGTCTACGAGGTGGTGGCCTTCGAGCGGTTCGCCAAGGCGGAGGTGCCGATGTCCCGGCTGTTCGCGACCGACGGAGCCCACCGGCTGGTGCTGATCAGCTGCGGCGGCGCGTTCGACCCGGTCCGGCGGACCTACGCCGACAACGTCGTGGTCACCGCGGTGCCCCGGCCGTGATGCTGCGCGCGCGTCGGGCGTCCGACGACACCGACCTCGCGCTCGCGCATGCCTTCGCGGGCGGTGACGAGACCGCGCTGCGGGAGGCCTACGACCGCTTCGGCGGGCTCGTGCACGCCTTCTGCGTCCGGAGCCTGCCCAGCCGCGCCGACGCCGAGGAGGCGACGGCGCAGGTGTTCGTCAACGCCTGGCGGGGACGCAGCGGCTTCGACCCCGCTCGCGGCTCGCTCGGCGGCTGGCTGCTCGGGATCGCCCGACGTGTCGTCGCGGACATCTGCACGGCCGCGGCGCGCGAACGTGCACTGCGGGAGGCGCTCGAGCAGGTGCGCCCCGTGGAGGAGGAGAGCACGTCACCCGACCAGCTCGTCGACCGGCTGCTCGTCGCCGACGCCATGGCGCGGCTGCGTCCCGAGCAGCGCCAGGCGGTCGGGCTGGCCTTCTACGACGGGCTCACGCACGCCCAGGTCGCGAGCGCGATGGGGCTGCCGCTGGGAACGGCCAAGACGCACATCCGCCGAGGGCTGGCGGTCCTGAGGAGACGGTTGGAGGTGGACGGTGCCGCACCCGAGTGAGGACGACCTCGCGCTGCTCGCGCTCGGGGAGCCGTCCGACGACGTCGGCGCGCACGTGGGCTCCTGCCCGTCCTGCGCGCGCGAGCTGCGCGCGCTGCGCTCCACCGTCGACACGGCCCGGCGGGCCGACCTGACCGACCTGCCGCTGCCGCCTGCCGCGGTGTGGCAGCGGATCGCCGACGAGCTCGGGCTGGAGGAGCCCGCCCGCGCCCGGACGGCGACCCCCGCGCGACCGGGTCGGCCGACTCCCTGGCGCCGGCCGCTGCTCGTCGGCGGGGCGGCGCTGCTCGCGGCCGCGGCGTCGGTCGTCACCGTCCTCGCCGTCCGGGGGCCGACGGCGCCGCCCGAGGTCCCGCTCTCGGCGCTCGGCGGGTCGGACGCCACCGGCCGCGTCGTGCTCGACGCCCGCTCGGTCGTGGTCGAGACAGACGGACTGCCCGAGGCGGACGGCTTCTACGAGGTGTGGCTGCTCGACCTGGGCGAGGGGCGCATGGTCGCGCTCGGCGCCCTGGACGACACCGGGCACGGTCGCCTGACGGTGCCGGCGGGCGTGCGGCTCGACGACTACCCCGAGGTCGACGTCAGTCTCGAGCCCGACGACGGCGATCCTGCCCACTCCGGCGACAGCGTGCTGCGGGGCCCGCTGCCGGGCTGAGGAGCTCAGGCAGGGGCTGCCGCCAGGGCGAGGGCCACCTGCGCGGCCACGGCGGCGTTGTTCTCGGCCAGCGCCAGGTTCGCCGGGACGCTGCCTCCCTCGGTCGCGCGGCCGACCCGTTCCAGGACGTACGGCGTGACCGCCGCGCCGGTGATGCCGGCAGCGGCGGCCTGCTCCAGGGCGGTCTGCAGCGCGGCGTCGTGGCGGGCCGGGTCGAGCTCGTCGGCCTCCGGGATGGGCACCGTCAGCAGCACCCCCGTCTGCGGCCGGGAGCGCAGGCGCAGGACCCGAGCCACCTCCTCGGCGGTCTGCACGACGTGGGGCACCGGCAGGCCGCTCGAGCGCACGTAGAAGGCCGGGAAGTCGGGGGAGCGCCACCCCAGCACCGGCACCCCCGAGCTCTCCAGCACCTCCAGCGTGCGCGCGAGGTCGAGGAACGACTTCGCGCCGGCGCAGACGGTGACCACCGGGTGGGAGGCGAGCGCGTCGAGGTCGGCCGACACGTCGCCGCTCAGCTCGACGCCCCGGTGCACCCCGCCGATGCCGCCGGTGGCGAAGACCGGGATCCCGACCCGCGCGGCGAGGGCGACGCTCGCCGACACCGTCGTCACGCCGACGTCCCACGACTGCGCCGCCGCCACGGCGAGGTCGCGCTCGGCGACCTTGCGCGTGCCGGACAGCACCCGCTCCTGCTCGTCTGCGCGCAGCCCGACCCGCCAGCGGCCGTCCAGGACGGCGGTCACGGCCGGTACGGCGCCGCCGGCCTCGACGGCGGCCGTGCACCGGCGCAGCGCCTCGGCGTTGTGCGGGACCGGCAGGCCCAGGGTCGAGAAGATCGTCGACTCCAGCGCCACCACGGGCGTCCCGTCGGCGAGCGCCTGCGACACCTGCGGGGA
Organism: uncultured Frankineae bacterium; assembly: GCA_902805775.1. Classification (GTDB taxonomy): domain Bacteria; phylum Actinomycetota; class Actinomycetes; order Mycobacteriales; family SCTD01; genus SCTD01. The sequence goes on from CADCUB010000007.1 coordinate 7,472, forward strand.
CAGCTCGATCATGCGTGCTCCTGCTCCTGGACGGCGGCGCCGGGGGAGGTCAGCACCGTGCGGGCCCGCGCGTGCCCCCGCTCGACGCGGGCCCGCGGACCCAGGCCGTCCATCCTCGCGGACAGCCAGCCCGCGGCGAAGGCGTCACCGGCTCCGGTGGAGTCGCGCACGCCGTCGACCGGCTCGACGGGGACCACGAGCGCCGAGCCGTCGGACCCGAGCACCGTCGTCGGGCGCGGCCCGTCCTTGAGCACGACGGTCACCCCGGTCAGCGGACGGGCGCGCAGGTCGAGCTCGCCGGCCTCGTCGGCGTTGGCGAACAGCACCACCGGGCGCACGCGCTCCACCAGCTCGCGGAAGCGCTGCGGGCCGAGCGCGCGCAGCACCGCCCAGGACGAGGCGTCGATGCTCACCTCGACCCCGCGCGCGGCGGCGTCGTGCAGCAGGGCCTGCACCGCCGCCGGCGTCCGGCCGCCGGACAGGCCGTACGCCGGCACGTGCAGCAGCGCGACGCCGTCCAGCGCGTCGGGCGGCAGCGGCTCGAGGTCGGCGGCCGCCGCCCGGTCCGGCAGGAAGGTGCGCTCGCCGGAGCGCTCGACGAGCACCACGACCGAGCCGGTGCGCCCCCGGCGCTGGGCCCGCACGTCGACGCCGGCGGCCGTCAGCTCTGCGACCAGCCGGTCGCCGAGCGGGTCGGCGCCGACGCAGGTGAGCAGGCGGGTGGGGACCCGGGCGGCGGCGACTGCGGCGACGTTGGCGGCGCTGCCGCCGCGGCAGCGGAAGACCTGGGCGGGAGCGTCGCTGCCGGGCCGCAGGGGTCCGTCGAGCCAGACGACGACGTCCTCGACGAGGTCCCCGACGACCGCCAGGCATCCGGGCACGCCGCCGACCCTAGGCGGGCTAGCGTCCGGCCCGTGCCTGCCGTCGAGCTGTTCGCCCCGTCCGACCCGGCGTTCGTGGCGCACCCGTACGACGCCTACGCCGAGCTGCGCCGGGGCCCGCGGGTGCAGCACGACCCGCGCACCGACCGGTGGCTGGTCGCCCGGCACGCCGACGTCGACGCGCTGCTGCGCGACCGCCGGCTCGGCCGCAGCTACCTGCACGTCGCGACGCACGCGGAGATGGGCCGGCCGGAGGAGCCGCCGGAGCACGCGCCGTTCTGGCACGTCATCCGCAACGGGATGCTCGACGTCGAGCCGCCGGACCACACCCGTCTCCGGCGGCTGGTGAGCCGCGCCTTCACGCCGCGCACCGTCGAGCGGCTGCGGTCGACCGTGCAGCAGATCACCGACCGGCTCGTCGACGACGCGCTCGAGCGCGGCGAGCTCGACCTCGTGGCGACGGTCGCCGAGCCGCTGCCGGTGACCGTCATCGCGGAGATGCTCGGTGTCCCGGCGGCCGACCAGGGCCTGCTGCGGCCCTGGTCGGCCGACATCTGCGGGATGTACGAGCTCGACCCGTCGCAGGAGACGGCCGCCCGGGCCGTGCGCGCCTGCCAGGACTTCGGCGCCTACCTCGTCGAGCTCAGCCGCGCCCGGCGCCGCGACCCGCAGGACGACCTGGTCACCGCGCTGACGCAGGTCGTCGACGAGGGCGACGTCCTCACCGAGGACGAGCTCGTCGGCACCTGCGTGCTGCTGCTCAACGCCGGCCACGAGGCGACGGTGAACGTCACCGGCAACGGCTGGTGGGCGCTGTTCCGCAACCCCGACCAGCTCGCCCGCCTGCGCGACGACCCCTCGCTCGTGCCGACGGCGGTCGAGGAGCTGATGCGGTGGGACACCCCGCTGCAGATGTTCGAGCGCTGGGTGCTGGAGGACCTGGAGATCGGCGGTGTGGCCGTCCCGCGCGGGGCCGAGCTCGGCCTGCTGTTCGGGTCGGCGAACCGCGACCCCGAGGTCTTCGCCGACCCGGACGCGCTCGACGTCACCCGCGACCCCAACCCGCACGTCTCGTTCGGGGCGGGGGTGCACTTCTGCCTGGGCGCGCCGCTCGCCCGGCTGGAGCTGCAGACCTCCTTCGCGACGCTGTTGCGCCGGGCGCCGGGGATCGAGCTGGTCGAGGAGCCGCGCTGGAAGCCGGGCTACGTCATCCGCGGGCTGGAGCAGCTCCGGGTGCGGGTCTGAGGGCTGCTGCGGGCGCCGCTGGGGCCCGTGGCATCGTCGGCCCCTGCAGAGACGTGCGCGGGCCCGCCCGCCCGCCCCGGAGGTGTCCGTGAGCTCGTCCCCGTCGTCCGGCGTCGTCTTCCCGACCGGTCCCGACGGTCGTCGCAGCACCACCGCGACCGGCCGGGCGGTGTGGGCCGACGCCGTGCGCGCGGTCGACCCGGCCCTGTCCGCGCGGATCGAGGGCGCCCACGACTGGCGCCGCGCGTACGTCCCGCACGTGGTCGAGGTGACCGCCGCGGGCACCCGCAGTCCCGACACGGCCCTGTCGGTGGCCCGAGCGGGCCTGGCGTCGCTGTCGGCGCGGATGCGCTTCGAGCGCGACGGGAGGTCCGGCTCCGTCGGGGACGCCGTGGCGCAGGGCGGCGGGGAGCCGCTGCGCACGGTGCGGGTCAAGGGCGAGGGGGAGGCCGTCCGCGAGCTGGTGGTGCCGTACCGCGGCGCCCTGCTGCGCGGTGACGCCCTGCTCCGCCAGCTCGACACCTGGGTGTCCCGGGGCGTCGTCGAGCAGTCCTGCGCCGCCGCCCTGGGCCGGGTCGTCGCGACGCCCGCGTGGCTCGACCTGCACGACCGCGCGTTCGCGCTGCTGGGGGCGGCCGCCGAGCTCGGGCCGTCGGGGCCGCTGCTGAGCTGGGGCGCCCACGTGTCGGCCGTCGAGCTGCCGGTGCCCCGCCTGCAGGAGCGGCTGATCACGGCGGCGCGGACCGGGACCGGCACGCTGGACCTGCCGGTCGCTGCCCGACGGCACGCGGACACCGACCTCGCCAGGTCGGCCGGCGCCGACCTGCTCGCCGACACCCCGCAGGTCGCCCGCTGGGTCGCCGAGACCGCCGACGACCTGCCGCTCACCGTCGGCAGCTACGCCTACGCCGACGGCGCCCGCCACGTGCAGGTCGCCGTCGCCAGCGACGCGGTGGTCGAGCACCTGCTGCGCACCCGGCCCGGGACCTCGTACGCCGAGCTCGCGACGCCCACCGACGCCTACGCGGTGCCGGCGGAGGTGGTGGCAGCCGCGCGCGCCCGCTGGTCGGCGCGCGGCTGGCTCGGTGCGCTGCAGGTGCCGGCGCGCACGGTGAGCCGGGGGGCGCTGTACGCCCCGTCGTACGCCGTGACCGTCGACCGCGAGGACGGCGCGACCGTGGGCATCGCCGACGTGCTCGTCCCGCAGCAGGGCCCGAACTACACGCTGGCCAAGCGGCTGCAGCGCTGGCGCGCCGTCACCGCCCACGCCGACGGCGCGGTCGTGTCGGCCAACGTCGCGCCGGCGACCCGCACCCGCTCGGTGACGCAGAACCGCCTGCTGGCGGCGGCGTACTCGGGCGCGAGCGCCTTCGGCGTCGAGGTGTTCGCACCGGCCACCAGCCGGGTGCTGATGGCCGCGCTGCTCGTGCACGACCTGCGCACCGGTGGCGGCGACGAGGCGCACCCCGACGCGCTGCTCGCCGCGCAGGCCGCTCACGGCGGTCTGTGGCGCACGGCGTACGCCCCACGCTCGGTGCTGGGGCTGGCCGCCGTACGGGGCCTGCCGTCGGCGCTGCGGCGCTGACTAGCTCAGGGGCTTGGCCATCACCTTGTTGGCGGCCGCCTTGACCCGGTCGGGCAGCACCTTGTTGCCGGCCTCCATCACGCGCGTCATGAGCGAGGCCGCGACGACCCGGCGCTTGCCGGCCATCAGCGCCTCGAAGCCCTGACGGGCGACGTCCGCCGGGTCGTCCTGCGGGCCCTGCCCGATCGGGGTGTCGGCGAGGTTGCCGCGGTCGAAGAACTCCGTGCGCGTCGGTCCGGGCATCAGCGAGGTGACGGTGACGCCGACGTCCTGGAGCTCCACCTGCAGCGCCTCGGCCAGCGACTGCACGAAGGACTTGGTGGCGTTGTAGACCGCCTGGTTGGGCCCCGGCATCGTGGAGGCGATCGAGGAGGTGAACAGCACCCGCCCGCGGCGGCGGGACGCCATGTCGCGGCCGACGAGGTGCGCCAGGTGGGCGGTCGAGCGGCAGTTGAGGTCGACCATCGACAGGACGTCGTCGAGGTCCTGGTCGACGAAGGCCCGGCCGAAGCCGACGCCGGCGTTGATCGCCGCGGCGTCCAGCGGACGTCCGCGCTCCTGCACGGCTGCCCAGACCCGCTCGACGCCCTGCGCCGACCGCAGGTCGGCCTGCACCGCCAGGACCTCCCCGCCGCTGCTGCGCAGGGAGGTGGCGGCCCCGGCCAGCTCGGCGTCCTCGGCGGTCACGACCAGGTCGAAGCCGGCGCCGGCGAACTGCCGGGCCAGCTCGAGGCCGATGCCGCTGGAGGCGCCGGTGACCAGGGCCAGCGGACGGTTGCGCGAGGGGGCGGGGTCTGCGGTCATGGTGCGCCGCCTACCCGGTCCGTTCCGGCCCTCACCTGCGGCCTCCGACGGCGGAGCGTCAGGCGCCGCGGGCGGTGACCTCGAACCAGACGTTCTTGCCCTCCGCGGTGTGCTCGGCGCCCCAGCCCGCGGACAGGGCCTCCACGAGCGCGATGCCCCGGCCGCCCTCGTCCATCGGCGTCGCCCGCCGCCGCGCCGGCAGCGCCGGGTTGCCGTCGTGCACCTCGACCCGCAGGCCCCGCGCCGTCGGGTGCACCCGCACGCGCACGCTGCCGCGTCCGTGCACGAGCGCGTTGGTCGCCACCTCGCTGACCAGCAGGGCGACGGTGTCGGCGTCGACGTCCGGTGCGCTGGTGCGGGCGGCGTCGGAGGCGAACCGACGGATCCGGGCGACGCTCGCGGGCACGGTCTCCGCGAGCATCTCGTAGGGCTCCGGGTTCACGCCGGTGTCCTGCCCGTCCGGCACCCGCGGCATGCGCCGCCCGGTGACCGTCCGCGTCAGTGCGGGGACGCGATGACGGCAGGGACCGACTCGGGGCCGGCCTCGGCGGGCCGCGGCTGGTCCTGGGGGTGCAGGCGCACGGCCACCATCGCCACGTCGTCCTCGCGGGTAGAGGGGAGCAGGCGCTCCAGCAGCGCGTCGCACAGCTGCTCGAGCGGCAGGTGGCCCAGCTCCACGAGTGCCTCCCGCAGCCGCTCCAGCCCCTGGTCAAGGCCCTGCCCTCGGCGTTCGACCAGGCCGTCGGTGTAGAGCAGCACCGTGCTGCCGCGGTCCAGCGTCACCCGCGACTCGACCCGCGGGCTGCTCGGGTCGATGCCCAGCAGCAGGTCGGCCTCGACGCCGGCGAGGACGAGGACGTCACCGGAGGTCGACAGCGCCATCGGCGGCGGGTGGCCGGCGTTGGACCAGCGCAGGTGGGTCACGCCGCGCTCACGCTCCTCGAGCGTCTGCTCGAGCCGCCCGACGACGGCGCTGGCGGTCGTGCCGACCGCCAGCCCCTCGATGGCGGCGTCGAGCCTGGTGAGCACGTCGGCCGGGCCCTGCTCGGTGGTGAAGGCGATCCCGCGCAGCAGGCCGCGCACCTGACCCATCGCCGCCGCTGCAGCCGTGTCGTGGCCGACGACGTCGCCGATGACGAGCATCGTGCCGCCGTCGGGCTGCAGGAACGCGTCGTACCAGTCGCCGCCGACCGCGGCGGCACGGGCGGCGGCGCGGTAGCGCACGACGACCTGCACGTGGTCGGGCTCGGGCGGTGGGGTGAGCAGGCTGAGCTGGAGCTGCTCGGCCAGCGCGCGCTGCTGCTGGAACAGCCGGGCGTTGTCGAGCGCCAGCGCCGCGCGGGCGGCCACGTCGCGGGCGGTGGCGATCTCGGCGTCGTCGTAGCGCTTGCCCTCGGGGCCGTTGAAGATGGTGACCAGCCCGACGGTCCGTCCCCGGGCGAGCATCGGCAGGATCGCCGCCGAGGTGGGGGCGAGCCGCAGCAGCAGGTCGCGCGCCTCGCCGGGCTCCAGGACCGCGGCGATGCGCTCGGCGACGTCCTCGCGGACCACCATCGGCTGCCCGGTGCGCAGGGAGACGCCGACGAACGAGGTGGTCCGCAGCGCGTCGATGCGCAGCGCCGAGTAGCGCGCGGTGATCTCCTGCAGGTCGGGGTCGACGTGCGCCCAGCCGACGTCGCGCAGGCCGCCGTCGTCGTCGACGAGGGTGACCAGGCAGCAGTCCGCCAGCTCGGGGACGAGCAGCGATGCGAGCCGGGCGACGGCCTCCTCGGCGTCCAGCGTGTCGGACAGCTCGGTGGTCACGTCGGCGACCAGCCGGGAGCGGCGGGCGGCGCGCTCCAGCTCGTCCTGCGCCGCGCGCCGTGCGGTGACGTCGAGGAAGTAGACCGACAGGCCGTCGGGGGAGGGCCAGACGCGCAGCTCGTACCAGCCGTCGAGCGGCGGGGGGTAGTGGGCCTCGAAGGCGACGGTCTCGCCGGTGCGCGCCGCGGTGCGGTAGTGCAGCTCGAAGTCGCTGCCGACGGCCGCGGGGAACAGGTCCCAGATGACGCCGCCGAGCAGCTCCTCGCGGCTGCGGCCCAGGATGTGCTCGGCCTCGGCGTTGACGTAGGTGAAGCGCCACTCGCGGTCGAGGGAGTAGAAGGCTGCGGACATCGCCTCGAGGACACGGGCGGTGCGTGCCTGGCTGTCGTTGAGGTCGGTGGAGTCGTACGCCGCGCCGAGCATGCGCTCGGCCTGGCCTCCCGGACCGCGCAGCGCGCGGCCGCGGGCGGTGATCCAGCGCGTCGTCCCGTCGGGGTGGACGACGCGGTAGTCGACCGCCCAGGTGCTGCAGGCCTGGCGGGCCGTGTCGAGCACCGCCCGCACGCGGGGGACGTCCTCCGGGTGCAGCCGGGACTCGAAGTCCTCGATACTGCGCCCGAAGTCGGCGGCGTCCACGCCGAACATCACCAGCAGGCGGTCGTCCCAGAGCAGCTCGCCGGTCGTGAGGTCCCAGTCGAAGCTGCCGACGCCTGCCGCGTCGATGGCCAGCTCCCAGCGGTCGAGCGTGCCCTGGTACTGCCCGGACAGGGCGGCCAGCTCGAGCTCCGCGACGACGGAGTGCGCCAGCTGCGACAGCGACTGCTGGTCGGCAGAGGTCCAGGCCCTGGGCGCCGGGTCGCAGGCGCACAGGACGCCCAGCACGGTGCCCGCGGCGTCCACGAGCGGCACGCCGAGGTAGGCGGTGACCTGCCCCTCGACGACGGCGGGCACGTCGGCGAAGCGCGGGTCGCGGCGGGCGTCGACGACGACGAGAGGCGTGTCGACAGCATGGGTCAGGGCGCACATGCCGTCGCAGGGCTCGTCGTCCGCGGGCGCGTCGGGCCCGGGCGAGCCGGCGCGCAGGTGCACGGAGGCGGCCTGGGTGCCGAGCAGGCGGCGGGCGAGGTCGGTGAGGCGGTCGATGGCGTCCGCGGCCACCGACGCGTCCGCCCGCAGCGACGCCCCGGGCAGGTGGCCGCGCTGCGCCGGCACCGGTGAGACGACGGGCTCACCGGTCACGGGGTCTGCTCCTCGGTCCTGCACGGCGTCTGACCGGTCGAGACTACCGAGGTCGGCGGCGCCGACGTCGCTACAGGCCGGGCCCGCGGACGTAGCGCGGGCCGAGCAGCTCGTCGACGACGGTGGTCGCCAGCGCCTCCCGGTCGACGAGCACGGCGAGGGCGGAGGTCACGCGGTCGGTGGGCAGGCCGGTCGCCTCCGCGACGTCGGCGGCGTACAGCCCGTCGCCGCCGGCCTGGCCGTCGTCGACGGCGCTCCAGACCGTCTCCTCGTCGCCCTCGAGACGGACCCCGTTGGTCAGGTGCAGCACGGCTCCTCCTCCTGCGCCCGGGACCGGGCCGCACCGCCCCCCTCCCCGTGCGCGCCGCCCACCATGCGCAGGCGGTCGCGCAGGACGCGTGCGGTGAGCTCGGGCACGGTGTACGGCGCGTTGTGCGCGCCCGGCACCGTGACGCTGCGGCCGTCGTGAGCGCGGGACGCCAGATCCACCGCCCACTGCTCGTCGCACAGGTGGTCCTGACGCCCGCGCAGCACGAGCAGCGGCGGGACCTGGCCCACGGCCTGCTCGGGCGCGTCGCGCAGGGCGCTGGCCAGCAGTCCGGGGAGCCGGCGCCGGCCGCGCCGGTAGTAGGGCAGCACCGCCGCGAGCTGCCCGAGCTGCTCGTGCGGCAGCGTGCGGGCGACCCGGCCCACCAGCGGCCCGACCCGGCGGGCGGGCGGCGGGAACGTCGCGCCGGCCAGCACGAGCAGGGCGACCCGGTCGTGCGACGCCGCCAGCGCGGCCTGGGCGCCGGTCGAGTGGCCCAGCAGGGCGACCGGCGCCTCCGGGACCTGCGCGAGCCAGCCGGTCAGCGCCCGCGACACCGTGGCGAGGTCGGCGGGCAGCCGGGCGGTCATCGGGTGGCCGAAGCCCGGCAGGTCGAGCAGGTGGACCCTCGTCCACCCGGCGCAGGCCCGCACGAGCGGCACGAGGTAGCCGAGCGCGCCCAGGCCCGGCACCACGACGAGCTCGGGCAGGTGCGGTGCGGCGCGGCCGGCGCTCAGGCTGCGCACCGGACGGCCGTCGACGAGGTGCCAGGAGACGTCCAGACCGCGCTCGGGGCGGGACAGCAGGGGGTCCTCCGGGCTCGTCGGGTCGCTGTCGGGCCGCCTACCCAGCCGGACCGGGGTCGAACGGGGACGACGCGCGCGAGGCGGGCAGGACTCCGGGATGAGCTCCGACGACCAGCCCGCTCCGCCGCCTGTGGACCTGCACTTCTGGTTCGACCCGGTCTGCCCCTTCGCCTGGCTGACCAGCGAGTGGGTGCGCGTCGTGGCACGCCGGCGCGACTACACCGTCGAGTGGCGGCCCATCTCGCTGCGGCTGCTGAACCGGGCCGTCGACTACGACGCCCACTTCCCGCCGGAGTACGAGGCCGGTCACACCGCCGGGCTGCGCCTGCTGCGGGTGGTCGCCCGGGCGCGGGCCGAGCACGGCCGGCAGGCGGTCGGGCCGCTGTACGCGGCGCTCGGGGCGCAGGTCTGGCAGGTGCCGGCCGGCTCCCCGCCGGTGCCCGAGCGCCTGGACCGGGGAGAGCTGCTGCCGCCGGCTCTGGCCGCGGCCGGGCTGCCGGCGCACCTGGCCGAGGCGCTGGAGGACACCTCGTGGGACGCCGAGCTGCAGGCCGAGACCGACGCCGCGCTCGCCCTCACCGGCAAGGACGTCGGCACGCCGATCCTGCACGTCGAGCCGCCGGACGGCGTCGCGTTCTTCGGCCCGGTGATCAGCCGGGTGCCGGACGAGGAGGACGCCGTACGGCTCTGGGACCACGTCCTGGGCCTGGCCCGGTTCCCGGGCTTCGCCGAGCTCAAGCGCAGCCTGCGGGAGCGCCCGCAGCTGCCGGCACTCGGCGTGGAGCGCGGGACGGTGGGGGTCTCGGAGGACTGGCACGCCGGCAGCCGGCGGCAGAAGTAGGTCAACCGTCCGCTGCGCCGTCGAGCCACCAGGCGAAGGAGCGGTGCAGCAGGTCCGGCCGCACGACGTGGCCGCCGTCGAACTCCTCGTAGACGACGGGGTAGTCGTGCTGCTGCAGCAGCCGGACCACCCGGCGGCCGCACCGGTCCACCGGCAGGACGGCGTCGGAGGTGCCGTGGGCGACGAAGCAGCGGGGCCGGCCGACGACGGCGGGGGGCGCGAGGAAGCCGGGTGAGAAGGCCAGGACCGCCTCGGCGAGGTCGCCGTTCGCGAGCCCCAGCGACAGGGCGTACGACCCGCCGTCGGAGAAGCCGGCCAGGGCGCAGGACGAGACCGCGGTGAGGGACAGGACGTGCTCGAGCGCGAGGTCGAGCGCGGCCACGTCCTCCCCGACCCGGCCGGTCAGCAGGTCCCAGGTGGAGGCCGACGACGACGGCAGCAGGACGAGCGCGCGGTGGGCCGTCGCGACGTCCTGCAGCACGGGGGCGCTGGTGCGTGCGTCTCCGCCGGCGCCGTGGAACCACACGACGAGCCGGCCGGTGCTCGGACCGTCCGGCACGAGCAGCAGGTGGCCCGGCAGCCCGACGTCGGACAGGGGGTGCAGTCCCGGCGGGAGCACAGCGGCGTCGAGGTGCGCCCGGGGCCGGCTGCCCAGCCGGCCGTCCGCGTGACCTCGAGGTGTGCGCCCCACCCGAGCCGGCTACCCGCGGTGCGTCCGACCACCCTCGCAGGTGAGGTGGTCCGGGGAGTGGGCACGATCCGACTCGTGACCTCCCGCCTGTCCGGCCGCCGTGATCCCGCCGACCCCCCGGCCTCCGACCTGACCGACGACCCTGTCGCCGCCCGCGCGCCGAAGGTGCCGCACCACGTCGTGGAGCAGGACCCCTCCCGTACCGACGCCGACAACGAGGCCCCGGTGGTGAGCCGCCACCGTGAGGTGCCGGACACCTCGAAGCGGCGGGAGGCGGCCATCGAGCACGCCTTCTCGCGCGTCGCGACCCTCAGCCTGCGCTTCCTGCTCGTCTGCGCGGCGCTCGTCGTGCTCGGGTACCTCGCCGGGCAGCTGTGGGTCGTGCTGCTGCCGATCATGCTGGGACTGCTGCTGGCGACGGTCCTCTGGCCGCCGGTGCGCTTCCTGCGCGACCGCGGCGCAGCGCCGGCGCTGGCGGCGTCGGTGGTCCTGCTGCTGAGCGTGCTGCTGCTGTTCGGTGTCGTGGGTGGGCTGGCGCCGCAGGTCACCGGGCAGGCAGAGGAGCTCGCCGACCAGGTCGCGGCCGGCCTCGGCGAGGTGCAGGGGTTCATCCAGGGACCGCCGCTCAACCTGGGCGAGGACCGGGTCGGGGCCACGGTCGACAACGTCATCGCCGAGCTGCAGGAGAACGCGCAGAACATCGCGACGCGCGTGCTGAGCGGCGCCGCGGCGGCCGGGTCGGCGCTGGTGACGGCGCTGCTGGCGCTGGTCCTGTGCTTCTTCTACCTCAAGGACGGGCCGAAGTTCCTGCCCTGGCTGGGCGGCCTCGTCGGCCCCCGTGCGGCGCCGCACGTGGCCGCGGTGTCGCAGCGTTCGTGGACGACGCTGTCGGGCTTCATCAAGGCGCAGGCCGCCGTCGGCCTGGTCGACGCGGTGCTGATCGGCATCGGACTGGCCGTGCTCAAGGTCCCGCTCGCCCTGCCGCTGGCGGTGCTGGTGTTCTTCGGTGCCTTCATCCCGATCATCGGTGCGGTGGTGACCGGCGTCCTGGCCGCGCTCGTCGCGCTCGTCACCAACGGGCCGACGGTCGCGCTGATCGTCGTCGTGCTCGTGCTGGTCGTGCAGCAGCTGGAGGGCAACGTCCTCCAGCCGATCCTCGTCGGGCGCACCCTGGCGCTGCACCCCGCACTGGTGATCGTCGCGGTGACCGCCGGTGGCACGCTCGCCGGCATCACCGGCGCCTTCCTGGCCGTGCCGGTCGTGGCGGTCGGCGCGGTGGTGGTCCGCTACGCGCGTCAGCAGCTGGCCGAGCTCGAGCCGGGCCCCGGCTCGCCGCCCGCCGCCGCCGGTCAGCCGAACGAGGAGGTCGTGCGGGGGTGAGGTCGGCGGGGAGTGGCGTTGCTGCTCCTCGCCGGAGTTGCTGCTCCTGGCCGGCGGACGACCCGCCGCAGGGACCGTGACCTGTCGCGGACGCTGCCCGCGCAACCGGCGAAGTCCGGTGGCTGCGAGCGGAGTCCGCCGCCGTCCGTCGGGGCCCTGCGACGACGGAACTGCCCACTTGCCGGGAGCCCGACCGTCAAGGGGAGCCCGCTCGTCAGGTCCCTTGCCGCGCCACCGTCGGCACCCCAGGGCCACCGTCATCAGGCGTGCTCGCCACCGCTGCCATGCCTGCGGTGCTGGTCAGGCGGTCCAGAGGTAGGGGTCGTCGAGGTCGAGGGTCCAGCGGGTGTCGCTGTCGAGGTGGTCGGCGAGCCGGTCGTGGTCGGGGGCGTCGGGGTCGCGGTCGGGGCTGCGCAG
>CADCUB010000008.1 GCA_902805775.1 uncultured Frankineae bacterium
CCGGTCGCCCGGCGGCCCTCGGTGCGGCACGGCTGCTGCCGGTCACGCTGCGGAGGCTGCGGGCTGAGCACTCCGGGTCGCTGCGGCTGGGTCACGTCCTCCCCCTGGCGTCGTCCTCGAGGAGGGTGTCACCGCAACCGGTGCAGTCATTCCTCGCCGGGCGAGGTGACCGCGGTCCGCCGTCCCGGGCGCTAGCCCTCGTCCAGCAGGGGTGGGTCTCCGGCCGAGTCGACGAGCTGCGCTCCGCTGCTGCGGTTGCCCTGACGGCCGCAGTGCGCCGAGCAGAAGAAGACGCCGTCGGCCTCGACGCCGTGGCCGACGACCTTCACCCCGCAGTTCTCGCACACCGGCGCCAGCAGGTGGATGGCGCACTCGAAGGAGTCGAAGACGTGCACCGCCCCTGCCGCCCGGACCTCGAAGGCCAGTCGGTAGTCGTTGCCGCAGACCTCGCACGCCGCCATGCACACCGCCGTTCCCGGCGTGCGGGCTCCGAAGCACGCCGTCAGCGCCAGATGCTCACCGAGATCGAAGCCATCTGCTCGCTGAAGCGCCCCTCCCGGCCGGCCTCGGCGAGCAGGCCCCGGAGCTCCGCGTCGAACTCCTCCAGCCGGTCGCCGAACAGGTGCGGTGCGCTCGAGGAGAGCGAGTAGACCGACGCAGCGACCTGCTCGGCCGTGCGCTCGACCACCCGGCCCGGCACCTCGAGGCGCTGAGGTCCGGTGAAGCCGGCGTCGCGGTAGAGGTCGTCCTGGCCGCCGGGCGTGCCGGAGGGCAGGACGCCCTGCCCGGCCCGCCTCAGCGGCCCGAGGTAGCGCGTGACCAGCTGCGCCACCTCCTGGTGAGGCGGTCGGGGGTGCGGCAGCTCCTCGCCGCCGTCCAGGCCCTGGTGCGTCGTCGCGCCGACGTGCACCAGCGCCCCGTCGGTCGCGAGCATCGCGCGCACGGCGGCGGCGACGCGGGGCCGGTCCATCCAGTGGAACGACTGCGCGAAGGTGACGAGCCGCGGGGCGGGCAGGTCCGCCGGGAGGTCCTCACCCCGCAGGTGGCGCCAGCTGACGTTGGTCGCCCGCTGCTCCGCGGCCAGCCGCGCGGCCTGCGCGAGCATGTCGGCGTCGGCGTCGACACCGATCGCGTGGCCCACGTGCGGTGCGAGCAGCAGGGTCAGCGAGCCGGGCCCGCAGCCGACGTCGACGAGGACCCCCGACCCGTCCAGGTGCAGGGCCTGCGCGACGTCCTCGGCGAGCTGCGACGGGTACGGGACGCGGCCGAGTGCGTAGAAGCGGGCGCTGCCGGCGTACAGCGACGGGTCCCAGCTCCACTCCCGGTCGCTGTCCGGTCGGTCCTGCTCGGCTGCCATCGGCTGAGCATCCTCCCGCGGTCCGGCGCCGGTCCCGACGGCCGACCCCGACCCCGAGCCGCCCGCCACGCCACCGCCCGTCAGCCCGAGGCCGACGGAGACGACCAGCGACGGCTGCGCGAGCTGCGGCGGAAGCGGCGGGCCACCTGGCGGGCGAGGTCGGCGGCGCCCACGAGCCCGGCGTCGGGGCCGAGCTCGGCCTGCAGGATGCGCGCCTCGGGCCGGTAGCCGCGACCGGTCAGGCTGCGACGGAAGGCCTCCCGCGCCGGGGCGAGCACCAGGTCCCCGGCGTCGCTCACGCCGCCGCCGATGACGAACAGCCCCGGGTCGAGCGCCGCGGCCAGGTTGGCCAGGCCCACGCCCAGCCACTGCCCCACGTCGGTGAGCAGCTCGACGGCGGCCTGGTCACCGCGGCGTGCCGCGGCGGTCACGTGGGGTCCGGTCAGGCGCCCGGGGTCGTTCCCCGTCGCGGCGAGCAGCGCGTGCGCCATCGGCGATCCGGCGGCCGCCAGCTCGCGGCCCTCGCGCACGAGGGCGTTGCCGCTGGCGTACTGCTCCCAGCAGCCGCGGTTGCCGCACTCGCAGCGGTGTCCTCCGGGAACCACCTGCATGTGGCCGAACTCCCCGGCCAGGCCGTAGCGCCCGCGCACGAGCTGGCCGTCGACGAGCAGGCCCCCGCCGATGCCCGTCCCGAGGGTGATGCACAGCAGGTGCGACTCCCCGCGAGCCACACCGAAGCGCCACTCGGCCCACGCCGCCGCGTTCGCGTCGTTCTCGACGACCACCGGCAGGCGCAGCCGGCTGCTCACCGCCTGCTGCAGCGGCTCGTCCCGCCAGGACAGGTGCGGCGAGAACAGCACCGTCTGGCCGGACGCGTCGACGAAGCCGGCGGCGCCGATGCCGACCGCGTGGACGTCGTGGCGGGTCACCAGGTCGGAGACCAGCTCGACGATCACACGCTCGACGACGTCGGGGCTCTGGCTGCGGTCGGGGGTCTCGGCGCGCACCCGCTCGAGCAGCGTGCCGTCCCAGGTGACGACCCCGGCCACGACCTTCGTCCCACCGATGTCCACGCCGACGGTCAGCAGCGGTGGCAGGCCGACGACGGCGCCCACACCGGCCGGTCGGCGCGCCGGCGGGCGGCGCGGGCGACTGCTCCCCATCGGCGGGGTCATCGTCACCTCCAGACGCTGCCGGACCGCCACTGCATCCCCGGGTCCCGTCCCCGGACGACCAGGAGGTGCCCCGTGCGCGCTGCGTGTCACCGGCGAGGATGGTCGTCCCTCCTCGGACCCAGGACGATCATGCCGCCCCCTCCCCGCTTCCACGTGCGCCCCGCCCGCGGCTGGCTCAACGACCCGAACGGCGTCACCCGCCACCGGGGGCGGTGGCACGTCTTCTACCAGCACAACCCCGCCCGGGCGCAGCACGGCGACATCGCCTGGGGGCACGTCAGCAGCGGCGACCTCGTCCGCTGGACCGACCACCCGGTCGCCTTCGGCCCGCAGCCCGGCGGCCCCGACCGCGGCGGCTGCTGGTCCGGCTCCTGGCTGCCCTGGCTCGACGTGCCGGCGGTCGTCTACACCGGCATCGAGACCGGGCAGGAGCGCAGCACCGTCTGCGTCCGCACCGCTTACGACGACGACCTCGACCGCTGGTCCGACCCGGTCGTGGTGGCCCGCGAGCCCGTGGGCGCCGGGGTGCTCGCGATGCGCGATCCAGCGCCCTTCACCTGGCAGGACCGCCGCTACGCGCTGCTCGGCGCGGCGATGACCGACGGCAGCGCCGCGCTGCTGCTGTTCAGCGCCGACGACCCGCTCGACTGGCGGTACGAAGGCGTCTGGCTCGACCAGCGCGACCCGCTCGTGGCCGGTCTCGCACCGGCCGACGTCTGGGAGTGCCCCCAGCTGGTCCCCTTCGGAGATGCCGCAGTCCTGGTGCTGTCGCTGCAGACCGATCGCCGGCTGGAGGACGTCGTCCACCTCGTCGGCGCGCTGGGCACCGACCCCGTGACCGGGCTTCCGTCCTTCACGGCCCGCGCCGGCGGGCGGCTCGACCACGGCCCCGACTTCTACGCCCCCCTCGTCGTCGCCGACGACCCCGCCGACCCCCTGCTGCTGGGGTGGGTCCGCGAGCCGGACGCCCCCGACGACGCTCCCCCGGACGCGGTGGCCGGCTGCCTGACGCTGCCGCGGCGGCTCTCACTGCGCGGGGACCGGGTCGCCGTGCGTCCCGACCCGGCGCTCGAGGCGCTGCTCGGGCCCGAGCTCGACCCTCCCGACCTGCAGCAGCACGTACGGGCGGTCCTGCCGCCGCACGTCCGGGCGGTCCTGCAGCCGCGGGCCCCGGTGGCGCTCGTCGCCGACGACGTGCGGCTCGAGCTCGCGCCTGACGGCGCTGCGTACGAGCTGTGGCTCGACGGACCGGTGGCCGAGGTCTTCCGGCCGGGCGGCATCGCGCGCACGGCCCGAGGGGGCGGCTCCTGGCGCCTCGAGGGCGACCTGACCGGCGCCGCGGTGAGCCTGCGGGCCCTCGTCCCGCCGGGCTGACCCCGTCCGTCGGTAGCGTGCCGGCGTGCTCGGCCACCTCGACCTCCTGCGGGCCCTCGACCGGCCCGACCTGCTCGCACCGCCCGTCGCCGCCGCTCTCGCGCAGTGGCCGGGCAGCGCCGAGGCCGCCGTCGCGGAGATCGACCCGGAGCTGGCCGACACGGAGGCGTTCTGCGCCGCGTACGGCATCGCGCCGGCGGAGTCCGCCAACTGCGTCGTGGTCGCCGGCCGCCGGGGCGAGCAGGTGCGGCACGCGGCCTGCCTCGTCCTGGCGACCACCCGCGCCGACGTCAACGGCGTCGTCCGGCGCCGCCTGGACGTGCGCAAGGCGTCGTTCGCGCCGCTCGAGCAGACCGTCGGGGCCACCGGCATGGAGTACGGCGGCATCACGCCGGTCGGGCTCCCGCCGAGCTGGCCGGTCCTCGTCGACGAGGCGGTCGTCGCCGCGCCACAGGTCGTCGTGGGCAGCGGGCTGCGGCGGTCCAAGCTCGTCCTGACCGGTGCCGCCGTCGCCGACCTGCCCGGTGTCGAGGTGCTCCCCGGGCTCGGGACGCCGCTGGGCTGAGCGCTAGGCCGGCTGCAGCCGCTCCCCCGGCAGCCGGACCTGCAGCCGCGGGAGCAGCACGTGCACGATCGGCCCGATGGCGAGGGCGTACAGCACCGTGACGACGCCGAGCGTCCCGCCCAGCAGCCACCCCAGCGCCACGACGGTCACCTCGATGGCCGTGCGCACGGCGCGCACCGAGCCGCCCGTGCGCCGCACCAGCCCGGTCATGAGCCCGTCGCGCGGCCCCGGGCCGAGGTGGACGCCGATGTAGGCCGCCGTGGCCACGCCGTTGAGCAGCACGCCGCCCAGAGCCAGCAGCACCTGCGCCGCGAGGGCGTCCACCGGCGGGAGGACCCGCAGGGACGCGTCGACGGCCGCCCCGATGACCAGGACGTTGCTGATCGTCCCCACGCCCGGGCGCTGGCGCAGCGGGATCCAGGCGAGCAGCACGGCGGCCCCCACGAGGACCGTCACGGTGCCCAGCGACAGGCCGGAGGAGCGCGACAGGCCCTGGTGCAGGACGTCCCAGGGCATGACCCCGAGGCCCGAGCGCACGAGCATCGCCATCGACAGCCCGTACAGCGCGAGGCCGACGTAGAGCTGGACGAGGCGGCGCGGGAGGCGGGCGGTCCGGCGGTCGGTCATGCGAGCATCATGCTGCAGGACAGGCCTGCAGTCCGCAGGCCAGTGCAGGCCAATCGACGGGAAGTGGCATGGACCGCATCTCCGCCCGGGCCACCGCGGCGCTGCTCGGCGACCTGACCGAGGACGGCCAGCCGCTGCACGCCGCCCTCGCCACGCGCGTCCGGCACCTCATCGGGGACGGCCGCCTGCCCGTGGGCGTGCGCCTGCCGCCGGAGCGGGAGCTCGCCGCCGCCGCGGGACTGAGCCGGTCGACGGTCACCACGGCGTACGGCCGGCTGCGCGCCGCCGGCTGGACCACCGCCCGCCAGGGCGCGGGGACCTGGACCGCGCTGCCCGCCGGCGCCCGCTCCGGTCCGTGGGTCCCCGCGCCGGCGGACGACGGGGTGCTCGACCTGGCCCACGCCGCGCCCCGCGCCGCGCCGCAGGTGGCCGCCGCGCTGGCCGCGGCCGTGGACCAGCTGCCGCGACTGCTGCCCGGCCACGGCTACTCGCCCGCCGGACTGCCGGAGCTGCGGGCGCGCATCGCGGACCGCTTCACCGAGCGGGGTCTGCCGACGACGCCGGAGCAGGTCCTCGTCACCGCCGGCGCCCTGCACGGGGTGCACGTCGCGCTGCAGGCGGTGCTGCGGCGGGGAGCGCGGCTGCTGGTCGACGCGCCGACCTACCCCAACGCGCTGGACGCCGCGCGGGCGGTCGGCCTGCGCCTGCTGCCCGTCGCCCTCGACAGCGCCCGCCCGCAGGACTGGCTGGAGCGCGTGGAGCGCACGCTGACCGAGGCGAGCCCGTCGGGGGCCTACCTCGTGCCCGACTTCCACAACCCGACGGGCCTGCTGCTCGACGACGCGGGTCGCGCCCGCCTCGCCCGGGCCCTGCGGCGTGCGGGCACGGTGCCCGTCGTCGACGAGACGCTCGTCGAGCTGGGGCTGGACGCCGTCCCGGGCACGCCGCTGGGGGCACTCGTCGACGGCGTGACCGTCGGCAGCCTGAGCAAGGCGTTCTGGGGCGGGCTGCGGATCGGCTGGGTACGGGCCGATCCGACGCTCGTCCCGTCGCTGGCCGCGGCCCTGCAGACGGCCCACATGTCCTCGCCGGCGGTCGAGCAGCTGGCCGCCTGCGCGCTGCTCGAGGGCGCCGAGGCCTCGCTGCCCGCCTCCCGGCAGCGCCTGCGCGCGCAGCGGGAGGTGCTGCTCGCCGAGCTCGCCGCCCAGCTGCCCGACTGGCAGGTCGACCGGCCCGCAGGCGGTCTGGTCCTGTGGTGCCGCCTGCCGAGCGCGCGCTCCACCCGGCTCGTGCAGGAGGCGGGGCAGCGCGGGCTGCGCCTGGTGGCCGGCCCGCGCTTCGGCACCGGTCACGCCTTCGAGGACCGGCTCCGCCTGCCCTACACCGGCTCGCCGGAGGTGCTGCGGCGGGCCGTGCGCATCCTCGTCGAGGCCGACGCCGCCGCGACCGCCCGGCCCCGGCGCGCAGCGGTCGTGTGACCCGGCTCTGACCGCGTCGCACACCCGCTGATCGCTGCGGCAGCCGGGAGGTCCGGCAGGAGCGTGACACGGACGAGGAGTGGATCAGCTCGTGTGCGATCCGGTCACGAAGAAGGGCGCAGGCGGCTGGGGACGAGCCCAACCAGGACCGCCAGGCCGGCCCGGCGCGGCCGCACGGCCAGGCCGGGGTCTACCGCTGACGCAGGTCCAGCACCCGCACGGCCTTGCCCTGCGACCGGGCGAGCGTGCCGGGCTCCACGACGTCGCAGGCGACGCTGACACCGACGTTCTCCTTGACCAGCGCGCACAGCCGGGACGACAGCGTGGCGCGCTGCTCGGCGGCCACGTCCGGACGGGCCTCGACCCGCACGGTCATCTCGTCGAGCCGCTGCGGCCGGCTCAGCACCAGCTGGTAGTGCGGCGACAGGCCCTCGACGCGCAGGAGCAGCTCCTCGACCTGGGTCGGGAAGACGTTCACCCCCCGCAGGATGATCATGTCGTCGGAGCGCCCGGAGATCTTCTCGATCCGGCGCACGGAGCGGGCCGTGCCGGGCAGCAGGCGGGTGAGGTCGCGCGTGCGGTAGCGGACGACCGGCAGCGCCTGCCGGGTCAGCGTGGTGAAGACGAGCTCGCCGCGCTCGCCGTCGGGCAGCACCTCGCCGGTCTGCGGGTCGACGATCTCCGGGAAGAAGTGGTCCTCCCAGACGTGCAGCCCGTCCTTGGTCTCGACGCACTCGCTGGCCACCCCCGGGCCCATCACCTCCGACAGCCCGTAGATGTCGACCGCGTGCATGTCGGTGCGCCGCTCGACCTCGTGCCGCATGTCCTCGGTCCACGGCTCGGCGCCGAAGATGCCGACCTTCAGGGAGCTCTCCCGAGGGTCCAGGCCCTGCCGCTCGAACTCGTCGAGCAGCGCGAGCATGTACGACGGCGTCACCATGATGACGTCGGGCCTGAAGTCGCTGATCAGGCGGACCTGCCGCTCGGTCTGCCCGCCCGACACCGGGATGACCGTGCAGCCCAGCCGCTCGGCGCCGTAGTGCGCGCCCAGACCGCCGGTGAACAGCCCGTATCCGTAGGCGTTGTGCACCTTGTCGCCCGGCCGCCCACCGGCCGCGCGGATGCTGCGCGCCACCAGGTCGGCCCACACGTCGATGTCGCCGGCCGTGTAGCCGACGACGGTCGGCTGGCCGGTGGTGCCGCTGCTGGCGTGCAGCCGCCGGACCTGCTCCTGCGGGACGGCCAGCATCCCGTACGGGTAGTTCTCCCGCAGGTCGTCCTTGGTGGTGAACGGGAAGTGGCGCAGGTCGGCGAGCTCGCGCAGGTCGTCGGGTGCCACACCGGCACGGTCGAAGGCCCGCCGGTGGTGCGGCACGTTCTCGTACGCGTGCCTCAGGCTCCAGCGCATCCGCTCGAGCTGCAGGGCGGCGAGCTCGTCCGCGGAGGCGGTCTCGCCGGCGTCCAGCGACGCCGGGTCGGGGGTGAGGTCGAGCACGCGTGCCTCCGGGGGACGGTACGGGCGGTCAGGTGGTCGGTCAGGTGGTCGGCAGCGAGCGGCTGCGGCCACGGAACTCCAGCACGACCTCGTCCCCTCGCCGCACCGTGACGTCGTAGACGCCGCTGCGCCCGCGGAGCACGCGCTCGACCGCCTCGGCGACCAGCTCGTCGTCCTCGCGGACGGGGGCGAGGAACTCGACGTCGGCGCCCGCGGCCACCACCGCCGCACCACGGGTGTTGCAGGCGAAGGCGAAGGCGGTGTCGGCCAGCAGGAACAGGTAGCCGCCGTGGCAGGTCCCGTGACCGTTGAGCATGGTGGCGCTCACCTTCAGCCGGGCCGTGGCCCGGCCCGGACCGACGTCGCCGAGCCGGATCCCCAGCGCCCGGCTGGCGGTGTCGTCGGCCCACATGCGGTCGGCCTGGCGCTGCGCCCGGTCCTGCTCGTCAGCGCACACGCACGACGCCTCGCTCTCTGCCGGACGCACGGTCGGTACGTCATAGCCCGGCCGGCGGCGCGCCGCAAGCCGCCTTGACCTGCTCCGACCTCCGCACCACAGTGCACGGACCGAACGGACGGTCGGTGCAGCACGCGCGACGGAGGGGACGCCGGTGCAGGTCTCGAGCTGGGTGGCGGGTCGGTGGCGGGCGCCGTCGGACGAGGGCACGGCGCTGCTCGACGCCACCACCGGCGAGCAGGTGGCGCGCGTGTCGACCGCTCCGGTCGCCGCCGCAGAAGCCCTCTCGCACGCCCGCACCGTGGGCGGCCCGGCGCTGCGCGCGCTCACCTTCGGCGAGCGGGCGGGGCTGCTCAAGCAGCTCGGGACGCTGCTCATGGCCGGCAAGGAGGAGGTCTACGCGCTGTCGTACGCCACCGGCGCGACCCGGCGCGACTCGGCGATCGACGTCGACGGTGGCTTCGGCACGCTGCTCGTCTACGCCAGCAAGGGCCGGCGGGAGCTGCCGGCGGGCAGCACCTACCTCGACGGCGCGGTCGAGCAGCTCGGCCGCACCGGCGCCTTCGTCGCCCGGCACCTCCTCACGCCCCTGCGGGGAGCCGCGGTGCAGATCAACGCCTACAACTTCCCGGTCTGGGGGATGCTCGAGAAGCTCGCACCGGCCTTCCTCGCGGGCGTCCCGAGCATCGTCAAGCCCGCTCCCCAGACGGCGTACGTCACCGAGCTGGTCGTGCGGCAGATCGTCGAGTCGGGACTGCTGCCCGAGGGCTCGCTGCAGCTGCTGGTCGGCAGTCCCGAGGGGCTGCTCGACGAGCTCGGCGGCCAGGACCTGCTCTCCTTCACCGGGTCGGCGGCGACGGCCGCGCGGCTGCGGACCGCGCCGGCGGTGGTGCGCGGCAGCGTCCGCCTGAACACCGAGGCCGACTCGCTCAACTCCTGCGTGCTCGGGCTCGACGCGGAGCCGGGCACCGAGGAGTTCGACCTGTTCGTGCGCGAGGTCGCGCGGGAGATGACCGCCAAGGCGGGGCAGAAGTGCACGGCGGTGCGGCGGGCGTTCGTGCCGCGCGAGCACCTCGACGCGGCGACCGAGGCGCTGCGGGTGGCCCTGTCCTCGGTGACGGTCGGCGACCCGCGCGACCCCGGCACCGGCATGGGGGCGCTGGTCAGCCGGGCGCAGCGCGACAGCGTGCGCGAGGCGGTCGCCCGGATCGCCGCGGGCGGCCGGATCGTGTCCGGCGACCCGTCGGCTCCGCTGCCCGGCCTCGAGCGCGGTGCGTTCCTGCCGCCGCTGCTGCTGCGGCACGACGACCCCGACACCGCGGCGGTGCACGACGTGGAGGCCTTCGGCCCGGTGTCGACGCTGCTGCCGTACGAGACCGCCGAGCAGGTCGTCGACCTCATGGCGCGCGGGCAGGGCAGCCTGGTGGGCTCGGTCGTCAGCGCCGACCCCGCCTTCGTGCGCGAGGTCGTCCTGGGCGCCGCCGCCCACCACGGCCGCATCCTCGTGCTCGACCGGACCTCTGCCACGGAGTCGACCGGCCACGGCTCGCCGCTCCCCCACCTGGTGCACGGCGGACCGGGCCGGGCGGGCGGCGGCGAGGAGCTCGGCGGCGTCCGCGGCGTGCTCCACCACATGCAGCGCACGGCGGTGCAGGCCTCCCCCGACCTGCTGACGGCCGTCACCGGGACCTACACGCCCGGCGCCTCGCGGGTCGAGGACGGCGTCCACCCGTTCCGCAAGAGCATGGCCGAGCTGCGGATCGGCGACGCGGTCGTCACCGCTGCCCGGCAGGTCACCCGCGAGGACGTCGACCACTTCGCGGCGTTCACCGGCGACACCTTCTACGCCCACACCGACGAGGCGGCCGCGGCGGCGAACCCGCTGTTCGGCGGGATCGTCGCGCACGGCTACCTGGTGCTGTCGCTGGCGGCCGGGCTGTTCGTCGACCCCGCGCCGGGTCCGGTCCTGGCCAACACGGGGCTGGACCGGCTGCGCTTCACCAAGCCCGTACGGCCCGGTGACAGCATCCGCGCGGTGCTGACCTGCGCGTCCAAGACGCCGCGCACGGCGGAGCAGGGCGAGGTCCGCTGGGACGTCCAGGTGCTCGACCAGGACGACGTGCTCGTGGCGAGCTACGAGCTGCTGACGATGGTGTCGGCGCAGGCCACGCGCTAGAGGTACTCGAGGCGGACCGTGCCGGTGGTCGGGCGGGCCTGGCAGGTGAGCACGACGCCGGCGGCGAGCTCGTCGGGCTCGAGCGCGTAGTTCACGTCCATCGACACGGCGCCCTCGACGACCCGCGCGCGGCACGTGCCGCACACCCCGCCCTTGCAGGCGTACGGCGCGTCCGAGCGGGTGGCGAGCACCCGGTCGAGGATGCTCTCGCCGTCGCGCTCGACGGCCAGGGTGGTGCTGCGGCCGTGCAGCGACACGGTGACGGTGGCGGCGTCACCGGCCGGGCCGGTTGCCCGCTGCCGCGGCGGCGGGGGGTCGGCGTGGAACAGCTCCACGTGGACGCGGGAGGCCTCGACACCGGCGTCGAGCAGCGTCGACCGGCCCTCGGTCACCATCCCGAACGGCCCGCAGAGGTACCACTCGTCGACGTCGTCGACGGGCACGAGCGTCGTCAGCAGCCGCTCCAGCCGTGCGCGGTCGATGCGCCCCGACAGCAGCTCGCTCTCCTGCTCCTCCCGCGAGAGCACGTGCAGCACCTGCAGCCGCTCGGGGTGACGGTCCTTGAGGTCGGCGAGCTCCTCCAGGAACATGACGTCGGCCGACGTGCGGTTGCCGTAGACGAGCACCACCTCGCTGGCGGGCTCCACGTCGAGCACGGTCGCCGCGATCGACAGCACCGGCGTGATGCCGCTGCCCGCGGCGACCAGGCCGTAGCGGCGGGCGCGGGCCGGGTCGGGACGGGGCCCGAAGCGGCCGGCCGGCGGGAGCACCTCGAGCTCGTCTCCGGGGCGCAGGGCGTCGGCGACCCAGGTGGAGAAGGCGCCGCCGTCCAGGCGCTTGACCGCCACCCGCAGGGGGCCGCCGGCGGCGCTGCTGCACACGGAGTAGGTGCGGCGCAGGTCCTGCCCGTCGACGACCCGGCGCAGCGTGAGGTGCTGCCCGGGCGCGAAGCGGAACGCCTCGCGGTGCTCGTCGGGCACGGCGAAGGTCACCGCGACCGCGTCGGCGGTGAGGGGGTCGACCGCCTCGACCCGCAGCCGGACGAAGCCGGTTGCCGCGTCGACCGGGGCAGGGCGAGTCGTCGTCACGTGGATGTCCTCGGTGGTCGGTGTCCCCGCGGTCGGTGTCCCCGCGGTCGGTGTCCTGGGGTCGGTGTCCCCGGTCAGTGGTCCTTGAAGTGGTCGAACGGCTCCCGGCAGGCGCGGCACCGCCACAGCGACTTGCAGGAGGTCGAGGCGAAGCGCGTGAGCTCCTCGACGTCGTCGCTGCTGCACCGCGGGCAGGAGGGGCGCACCGGGCGGCCGAGCGTGACGAGCACCGGGCCGGACGCCCGGCGCGTGGGCGGCGCGATGCCGTACGCCCGCAGCTTCTCGCGGCCGGCCTCGCTCATCCACTCCGTCGTCCAGGCCGGGCTCAGGACCGAGCGGACCTCGACGTCGTCGAACCCCCGCGCGGCCAGGGCCGAGCGGATGTCGGCCTCGATCTCGTCCATCGCCGGGCAGCCCGAGTAGGTCGGGGTGATCGTGACGGTGACGTGCCCGCCCTCGACCTGCACGTCGCGCAGCACGCCGAGGTCGTCGATGGTGATGACCGGGATCTCGGGGTCGGTGACGGCCGAGAGCACCTCCCGGACCTGGGCCTCGGGAGTCACCAGCGCGCGCCGGGGTGGCTGCGGTGCAGGTGCTGCAGCTCGGCCAGCAGGTAGCCGAAGCCGGTGGTGTGGGCGCCGCGGCGGCCACCCGTCGGGCGCCAGGTCGTCTCCGGGACGGTGAGGGTCGCCTCGGCGAGCACCTCCTGCACGGTGGCCTGCCACTGCTGCTCGATGGCGGCGGGGTCGGCGGCGACCCCCCGCTCGAGCAGCCGGTCGACGAGCGGGTCGCGCTCGAACAGCTCGAAGGCGTACGGCCACACCTCGTCCAGGCCGGTCTGCACCCGCCGGTGCGACTCGTCCGTGCCGTCGCCGAGCCGCACGACCCAGGAGCGGGCGTGGTCGAGGGAGTAGGCGACCTCCTTGACCGCCTTGCCGGCGACACCGGCGATCCCCTCGTCGGCGCTGCTGCCCAGCGCGGCGTAGAGCGGCACCTGGTAGGCCGAGACGAGCAGCTGGCGGGCCATCGTCCGGCCGAAGTCGCCGCCGTCGAGCTCGACGAGCAGCGCGTTGGTCCAGTCGGGCTCGTCGCGCAGGAAGGCCAGGTCGTCCTCGGTGCGCACGTGCCCGTCGGCGTCGGGCCCGAGCAGCCGGCCGGCGTGCGTGAGCAGGCTGCGGGCGGCGCCGAGCTGGTCGAGCGCCAGGTTGAGCAGCGCCACGTCCTCCTCGATCTGCGGCGAGCGGGCGGCCCACTCCGCGAGCCGCTGGCCGAGCACGAGCGCGTCGTCGCCGAGCCGCAGCGCGTACGCCGCGACGTCGAGGTCGACACCGAGCCCGGACGTCGGGAGGGGCGTCACAGGTGGGTCAGCCCCTCCGGCACGTCGTAGAACGTCGGGTGGCGGTAGGGCTTGTCGCCGGCCGGGTCGAAGAAGGCGTCCTTCTCGTCGGGACTGCTCGCCACGACGTCGGCGGCGGCGACGACCCAGATGGAGACGCCCTCCTGCCGGCGGGTGTAGAGGTCGCGGGCGTTGCGCAGCGCCATGTGGGCGTCGGGCGCGTGCAGGCTCCCGACGTGGGTGTGGGACAGGCCCCGGCGGCTGCGGACGAAGACCTCCCACAGCGGCTGCGACCGGCGGGCGCCGCGCTCGTCGCTCGGCACGCCCGTCGTCGGGACCGCGCCGTGCCCTCCGGCGGCGGTGTAGTCGCTCACGCCGCCTCGCGGGCGCCGCGTCCGGCCTGCTTGGCGGCGTAGGCCGCCGCGGCCTCGCGGACCCAGGCGCCGTCCTCGTGCGCCCCGACGCGGTGCGCCAGGCGCTCGCGGTTGCACGGCCCGTCGCCGCGCATGACGGTGGCGAACTCGGTCCAGTCGATCTCGCCGAAGGCGTAGTGCCCGGTCGCCTCGTCGAACCGCAGGTCGGGGTCGGGCACGGTCAGCCCGAGGTGCTCGGCCTGCGGCACGGTGGCGTCGACGAAGCGCTGGCGCAGCTCGTCGTTGCTGAAGCGCTTGATCCCCCAGGCCATCGAGCGCGCGCTGTTGGGCGAGTCGGTGTCGGAGGGCCCGAACATCATCAGCGAGGGCCACCACCACCGGTCGAGCGCGTCCTGCGCCATCCGGCGCTGGGCCGGGGTGCCCTGGGCGAGCACGCTCATCGCCTCGAAGCCCTGCCGCTGGTGGAAGGACTCCTCCTTGCAGACCCGGACCATCGCGCGCGCGTAGGGGCCGTACGAGCAGCGGGTCAGCGGCACCTGGTTCATGATCGCGGCGCCGTCGACGAGCCACCCGATCGCCGCGACGTCGGCCCACGACGTGGTCGGGTAGTTGAAGATCGTGGAGTACTTCTGGCGGCCGGTGTGCAGCAGGTCGAGCAGCTCCTCGCGGTCGACGCCGAGCGTCTCGGCGGCGCTGTAGAGGTAGAGCCCGTGGCCGGCCTCGTCCTGCACCTTGGCGACGAGGATGCACTTGCGGCGCAGCGACGGCGCGCGCGTGATCCAGTTGCCCTCGGGCTGCATGCCGATGATCTCGGAGTGCGCGTGCTGGGCGATCTGGCGCACCAGCGTGCGGCGGTAGCCCTCGGGCATCCAGTCGCGCGGCTCGATGCGGCCGTCCGCGTCGACGGCGTCCTGGAACGCGCGCTCGAGCTCGTCCGTGCTCTGCGTCTGGACCGGAGCCACCGGACCTCCTCCTGCTCGGACTGAACGAACGGTCGGTCAAGAGTCCCCGACGGGCCTGCCCCCTGTCAACGTGTCCCCACTACGGTCGGGGCGTGCACCCGTCGCCGGCCGCCCGCGTGGACCGCCCCCGTCGGGAGGCCTACAGCCTGGAGGAGCTGCTGGACGTCGTCGTCCGCGTCTTCATCGAGCGCGGCTACGACGCCACGAGCATGGAGGACCTCGCCCGGGCCACCGGGCGCACCAAGTCCTCGATCTACCACCACGTCCACGGCAAGGAGCACCTGCTCTCGCTCGCCCTGTCCCGAGCCGTCGACGCGCTGTCGGCGGTGCTCGAGGAGCAGGCCGTCGGCGAGGGCCGGCCGGTCGACCGGCTCGAGCGCGTCGTGCGCGGCAGCGTGCAGGTGCTGGTCGCGCAGCTGCCGTACGTCACGCTGCTGCTGCGCGTGCGCGGCAACACCGAGGTCGAGCGGGAGGCGCTGGAGCGGCGGCGCTCCTTCGACCGCCGGCTCAGCGCGCTCGTCGAGCAGGCCATCGCCGCCGGCGAGGTGCGCGCCGACCTCGACCCGCGCGTGGTCACCCGGCTGCTGTTCGGCCTGGTCAACAGCCTGACCGAGTGGTACCGCCCCGACGGAGAGCACGGACCGCAGGACGTCGAGGACGACCTGGTGGCCTTCGCGCTGGACGGCATGCGACCGCGCGGCTGACCGCCGGCGCGCCGTCAGCGCAGGCGCACCGACAGGCAGGTCACGCAGCCCTCGAGCTTCTCGAACTCGCTGATCGCCACGGGACGCACCTCGAGCCCGCGCTCCCGCAGCAGGGCGGCGGTCCGCGGCGCGTCCGCCGACATGACGACCGCCCCGTCGCCGAGGTCGACGACGGCCGTGCCGTGCTCCTCGGGCACGGGCAGGAACGCCCCGAACCGCGCCGGGTCGTCGACGTGCGGCTCCCAGCCGATCACGGTGCCGTCGGGCAGGGCGGTCACGCCCGACTTCAGGTGCAGCACCCTGCTCACCGGCACGTCGACGACGGTCCACCCGCGCGGTTCGACCAGCGCCCGCAGCTGCGTGATGCCCGCCTCGTCGGTGCGCGAGCTGCGCCCGACCCAGGCCGTACGCCCGACCTTCAGCACGTCGCCGCCCTCGAGGTGCCCGGGCGGCTCGATGCGGGCCGTCTCGCGCACCAGCCCGTCCTCGACGAGCTGCTGCAGCACCCGGCTGGTCGACTCGACCTCCGCCGCCCGGGAGGCGGCTCCGGGGCGGGTGAGCACCGCGAGCTCGTCGAAGACCACGACGGTGTCCTCCACGAAGACCCCGTCGGGCAGCTCGTCGGCCGGCTCGACCTCGGTCACCGTCCACCCGCTGTCGCGGAAGACGTCGACGTAGTCGCGCCACTGCCGTACCGCGAGGTCGGCGTCGACGGACGTCCGGGTCAGGTGGGTGAGCTCCCCGAGCTCCAGCCGGGGCGACGGGCGGCGGACCAGGAGGTGACGTCGGGACACGGCGCCATCGTGTCAGGCCGCGCAGCGGCGGACGGGCATCCGCGACTCGCGGGAGCTGACGCTGCAGGACTGGGCGGGCGCCGTCGCAGCTGCCCTCGCCTGACCCGGACTCGGCCTGACCTGGACCCGGCCTGACCCGCCCTGCCGCCGGGGCGTACGTGCGGTCAGGCGCCGACGTACGCCGCCAGGTGCTCGCCGGTGAGCGTGGAGCGGTCCGCGACCAGGTCGGCCGGGGTGCCCTCGAAGACGATCCGTCCGCCGTCGTGGCCGGCACCCGGGCCCAGGTCGATGATCCAGTCGGCGTGCGCCATCACCGCCTGGGAGTGCTCGATGACCAGCACGGAGGTGCCGGAGTCGACCAGCCGGTCGAGCAGCGCGAGCAGCTGCTCGACGTCGGCCAGGTGCAGACCGGTGGTCGGCTCGTCGAGGACGAGCACGCCGGCCCTGTCCCCCATGCGGGTCGCGAGCTTGAGCCGCTGGCGCTCCCCGCCCGACAGCGTGGTGAGCGGCTGGCCCAGCGTCAGGTAGCCGAGCCCGACGTCGGCGAGCCGCTCCAGCACGGCGTGCGCCGCAGGGGTGCGCGCCGCACCCGCGCGGAAGAAGTCCTCCGCCTCGGCCACCGACATCGCCAGCACCTGGCTGATGTCGCGGCCGCCCAGGTGGTGCTCGAGCACCGATGCTTGGAAGCGCCTGCCCTCGCACTGCTCGCAGGTCGTCGCGACGCCGGCCATCATCGCCAGGTCGGTGTAGACGACGCCCGCGCCGTTGCAGGTCGGGCAGGCACCCTCGGAGTTGGCGCTGAACAGCGCGGGCTTGACGCCGTTGGCCTTGGCGAAGGCCTTGCGGATCGGCTCGAGCAGCCCGGTGTAGGTCGCGGGGTTGCTCCGCCGTGAGCCGCGGATCGCGCCCTGGTCCACCGTCACCACCCCCTCCCGCCCGGCGACCGAGCCCGAGACCAGGGAGCTCTTGCCGGAGCCCGCGACGCCCGTCAGCACCACCAGGACCCCGAGCGGGATGTCGACGTCGACGTCGCGCAGGTTGTGCGTCGCGGCGCCGCGCACCTCCAGCGCCCCCGACGGCGTGCGCACGGTCGGCTTGAGGCGCGCCCGGTCGTCCAGGTGCCGTCCGGTGAGGGTGCCGCTGGCCCGCAGCCCGTCGACGGTGCCCTGGAAGCAGACGGTGCCGCCCGCTGTGCCCGCGCCGGGGCCCAGGTCGACCACGTGGTCGGCGATGGCGATGGCCTCCGGCTTGTGCTCCACGACCAGCACCGTGTTGCCCTTGTCGCGCAGCCGCAGGAGCAGGCCGTTCATCCGCGAGATGTCGTGCGGGTGCAGGCCGATCGTCGGCTCGTCGAAGACGTAGGTGACATCGGTCAGCGCCGAGCCCAGGTGACGGATCATCTTGGTGCGCTGCGCCTCCCCGCCCGACAGCGTGCCGGACGGCCTGTTCAGGCTGAGGTAGCCCAGGCCGATCTCGACGAACGAGTCGAGGGTGTCGGCCAGGGAGGCGAGCAGGGGCGCGACCGACGGCTCGTGCAGTCCCCGCACCCAGGTGGCGAGGTCGTTGATCTGCATCGCGGAGGCGTCGGCGATGCTGATCCCCTCGATCTTCGACGAGCGGGCCGCCTCGCTCAGCCGCGTGCCGTCGCACTCCGGGCAGGTGGAGAAGGTCACGGCCCGCTCCACGAACGCCCGCACGTGCGGCTGCAGCGCGTCGACGTCCTTGGACAGGATCGACTTCGAGATCTTCGGGACCAGGCCCTCGTAGGTCAGGTTGATGCCCTCGACCTTGATCTTGCGCGGCTCGCCGTACAGGAACTCCTGGCGCTGCTTCGCGGTGAAGCTCGCGACGGGGACGTCGACCGGCACCACCGCGCCGAAGATGCGCCCGAACCACCCGTCGGCGCTGTAGCCCGGAACGGTGATCGCGCCCTCGGCCAGCGCCTTCGTCTCGTCGAACAGCTGGGTGAGGTCGATGTCGTTGACGGTGCCCATCCCCTCGCAGCGCGGGCACATGCCGCCGGTGATGCTGAAGCTGCGCCGCTCCTTCACGGTCTGCCCGCCGCGCTCCACGGTGACCGCACCCGCGCCGCTGATGGAGGCGACGTTGAAGGAGAACGCCTGCGCCGAGCCGATGTGCGGCTGCCCGAGCCGGCTGAACAGGATCCGCAGCAGGGCTCCGGTGTCGGTGGCCGTGCCGACGGTGGAGCGGACGTTGGCACCCATCCGCTCCTGGTCGACGATGATCGCGGTGGTGAGCCCCTCGAGCACGTCGACGTCCGGGCGCGCGAGCGTCGGCATGAAGCCCTGGACGAAGGCGCTGTAGGTCTCGTTGATCATCCGCTGCGACTCGGCGGCGATCGTGCCGAAGACCAGCGAGCTCTTGCCCGATCCGGAGATGCCGGTGAAGACCGTCAGCCGGCGCTTCGGCAGCTCGATGCTGACGTCCTTGAGGTTGTTCTCGCGAGCGCCCAGCACCCGGATCCGGTCGTGCTGGTCGGCCGGGTGGAGGGGGACCGCCCGTCCGTCGCCCGTCGTGTCGGTGCTCATCGCTCTCCCTGCTCCGGCCGTGTGGCGCCCCGCGCCGGCTGGCCACGTCGGCGGACCGTGCCCGGTCGGCGCGGTCCCGGCACACCTGGGCTGTCTACCGTGTCCCCGGCGCTCGCCGGGGCCTTGTTCGGCAACTCGCCCCGTCCGCCGCTGCGCCGGCTGGCCGGCTGCTCGAGACGGCCCTCCATCGCCGGCCGGCAGGCCCTGTGATGGAGCCGGGAGCCGCCGCTCCGCTCCTCACTGCTCCCGCCGGCACGGGTCCGCCTGTATCAGGCGCTCCGCGGCCGGCTCTGGCTCACGAGCGGCTCGCGGAGCCGCCGGCTCACCAGCGAGAGAGTGGACACCGACATGAAGAACAGTCTCATCGTCCCGGTCATGGCGGCGGCCATCGCCATGACGCTCGGCACGACCGTCGCTGCCGCCGAGGGCCCTGCGCCGGACAGGAAGG